>CAZPUW010000149.1:0-6717 GCA_964589795.1 uncultured bacterium | reverse complement strand
TCGTTGTCAAACAATTTCTTTTCCTTTTTCTTCTCCTTTTACTATCACTGCAAAGTGGTTTTGCCGCGACCACATATACGATATCCGGTATTGTAAAAGATTCCGGTACGGGGGAAACGTTACCCGGTGTTACCGTTCGGTTGGAACCCGGTACTCGGGGTGTGATTACAAACATTGGTGGATTTTACTCACTACCGACAATTCATCCCGGTAGTTATACTCTCCAGTACAGCTTTATCGGTTACACAACTATTACTCGAACTGTCGGGGTAACCAATGCGCCGGTCATATTGAATATTGCACTGACACAAAATGCATTCGAACTCAACGAGGTAGTAGTCGAAGGGGAGAGGGAAAAACAACAACATAAGATGACAGTCGGGGAAATCAACTTAACCGCCAGACAATTGTCCGCGATTCCTAAAATAGCCGAGCCCGATTTATTCCGAACGCTACAACAACTTCCCGGCATTTTGGCGGTGTCTGATTTCAGCACCGGGCTCAATGTATGGGGTGGCAGTTCCGATCAAAACCTCATTCTGCTTGACGGAACTGATGTGTACAATCCTTCCCACCTCGGCGGAATTTTCTCCACATTCAATATGGATGCGATTAAAGATGCTACTTTGATTAAAGGTGCCTATCCAGCGGAATATGGCGGACGGTTATCGAGTGTTCTCTCAGTGTGGGATAGAGAGGGGAACCGTGAACACTTTCAAGGGAAAGCGTCGTGGTCGGTATTAGCAACGACTGCGACACTGGAGGGCCCGGCACCGCATGGAAGTTGGCTGTTGTCGGGACGCCGCACCTATATCGACTTATTTACTGCGGCCCTGAAACGGTGGGGCCAAACGAGTACGGATTTGCCTTACTATTTTTACGATGCACAAGGTAAATACAACTACGATTTTGCGAACGGGGATAAATTATCGCCCTCCGGGTATTTCGGGCGCGATGTGCTCCATTATTCTGACACTTACGGTACAAGTGTCAACGTGAATTGGGGGAATAAAACGTTCTCACTTCCGTACGTAAAAATACTATCTCCAAAATTCTATACCCGCAGCCAAATTTCAGCTTCTGAGTACGATAGTCAGTTAAACTTTACCGGTAGCGGCACGGCTTTCAATTTTACCAATGGTGTCACTGATTATACCGCGAAGTTCGACGTACACCACTTTCCCAACCAATATCTCGAAGTCAAATTCGGACATGAGTCGAAATTTCTAAATTTCTTTCTACACAGTTTCGGACAAAACCAATCGTACGCGAATATTAATGAGTCGTCTTACCTTGGATCATTCTATTTGCAGACAAAATACGACCCGAACCCGTTACTCTCGATTCAACCGGGAATACGTTACAGCTACTTTCTGAGTGGCAACTACCAATCGGTGGAACCGCGATTCTCTATCAAATATCGCACAACGACGAGTAGTGCAATTACCTTTGCTTATGGCCATTACCGGCAATTTATCAACCTTGCGGCTATCGGTGGTGGCTCGAATGGATTCCTGTCGATTATCGATATATGGGCACCCGTCGATAAAACGCTCGCACCGGGAACATCTGATCATTACACGGTATCGTACGAGACCAATGTCGGCGATGAATTGAATCTCACACTCGAAGGATATTACAAGAATTACGACCACATGGTAGAGTTTAAGAACAAACAGAATGACCGCGCTGATTTATCGTCGCAATTTTATCAAGGCAGGGGATGGGCGTGGGGATTTGATGAGTTACTACGAAAAGATTATGGGAATTGGACGGGTTGGTTGGGTTATGGATTCGGTGTAACGAAACGATCGTTCCCTGAAATCGATAACGGGCAATCATTTTATCCCAAATGGGATCGCCGTAACGATGTAAATTTCGTAAACACTTTTCGGACATCTCCTCGCGGTGAGTTAAATGTTCGTTGGACTTACGGCACCGGACAACCTTATACCATTGCTACGGGTCGGTATCTGTCTGCGATGCCGAACGATCCCAATTCGAATATGTTAATCTCCGGTTATTACAATAATGCGCGGTTGACTCCTTATCACCGATTGGACGTTGGTTATACTGTGAAGTACACGAAGTCGTGGGGAACGATAGCCCCTTTTATTGAGATTATCAATCTCTATAATCGGCACAATATTTTCTCAATCAACTATGACTTCACACAAGAACCGCCAAAGCAGACGGAGATTTCGCAATTGCCATTATTACCTACATTTGGGTTTACGGCAACATTTTGATGGAAAGTATAACGGAAATGAAAAAGCTAACAATACTATTAACTATAATGATATGCGGAACTGCCATGATAGTAGGATGTGAGACGACTGCATATCCCGAGCAATTCGCACCGAAAGTGATTCTCGATTCGTATATGACGATTGGCGACACTATTACCGTTGAATTGACCCACTCGGAATCAATTGAGACCGTGTACGATTCGGTTGCTGCAGTGATACCGGATGCGCATGTCATAGTTACGATAAATGGGGTTCCCGACACGTTGAGTTATCGGATAGAAAACGTCCCAACTATTAAAGTTGAAAGCGGAGATACCATAACCGGATTACAAACGTATCGGCACTATAAATCCAACTACCATATTGTGCAACCGAACAGTCAATATGTCGTGACGGCGTATTTGTCAGATGGAAAAGTTGTTTATGGTTCAACCCACTCTCCCGATATCATTCATCTGATTAGCGATTCTTTAACGACTCACGATGGCGATACAGTTTCATTCGGACACGGTTATGGAAGACCGGTTGCTTTGCTGTGGAACAACGATTCACTTGTCAGCACATATTGGGTGGTGGCAGAGTGCCACGACACTTTGCAACCGAAGTTACGTGAGGAATCAAGAATCGGCGGTGGTTCCAGTAACGAGGGGGGACGCCGGATAGAGTATTGGACGCAGAAGGCATCCTACGGAATAGTGCCGTGGTTCTTTTTCGATTGTCAGGGGTGGTATACGGTTAGGGTGTATAACATCAACGACGAATTCAAAAATTATCTCTTTAGTCTTTCCCGTTCACTGGACAATGTTAGTCAAATCGAAATGAATGTAGTCGGTGGTTTGGGGATGGTGACTGCTTTCAGCGCTGATTCTATAAGAGTGTTTGTAACTCCATGACGATTTTTTAAATAAAGTAAAAAGGTCGGACACTTGTCCGACCTTTTCTTTTCGTTTAAATGTTATCGTTACTTCAGGACAATCATTTTACGTTGGGAGATGAATCGCCCGCTTTCGAGACGATAGAAATACACCCCGGAAGCCAAGCCGGTGGCATTGAATCGAACTGAATGGAAGCCGGCTGGAAGTGCTTGATTCACTAACTGGGTGACCTTACGACCAGTTATGTTATATATCGTCAATCTGGTAAAATTCGGTGTTGGTAAATCGAAGCGAATTTCCGTCGTTGGATTGAACGGGTTGGGATAATTTGGATGCAGTGCAAATACTTTCGGCAACGAAGACATTGTTTCATTAACAGCAAGAACATCAGTCGTGACTGAGACTGTCCGGGTGCTACAGGCATTCGTCGTAAACACCATATCGGCATGTAATACATCGTTCGGATGGTAAGTCGTGTCGAGCTGTACCTGAATTTGAATTTGTTCACCCTGACCACCGGGTTGAACCGTACCGGTATCCGGTATCGCATATAGCCAATTATTCAGTTGACCATTTCCCGGATGGAAAAATGCGATTCCGTAATTGGTCATGTTCGCTGGAAGACCTTGTCCGGCAGAAGCACCGTAGAAATTCTGGATATAATATCCACCGGATCCCGTACCACCCTGAATACCTACCGTTGCCGACATAAGCGACACGGGGATCCGTTGATAGAGGAACAACATCGACTGTGTATTTGCGTGGAATTGTACTTCAAAGCGGACGGTATCAGTAACATTTGGATAGCGGTCACCGTCCCATTCGAGTATGAATACATTATTAATCGCATCATAATACTTATACACGGCAGTCTCTAAATCATCCCACATCGGCAGAACTGCATTGGTTGCGGTCGCAGTTGGTAGTTGAACGTTAGTGCGGCTTCCGATAGGGTCACTGCTGTTCACAAATTGTGCGACACCGTTTGTATTCACTCTGATGGAAGAGTAACTATTGCCATAGTAATTGAAATTGAAACCATCCATCGGTGTCATGGTTGCATTGTCATCACCGGTAATAACCTGTGTTCCAATCGTAGTGATATCGCGGAAAGTAATCCAGTTGGGATAATTGAGTTCGTTGATATCGACTGCCCAGTAACCGTATCCGTCAACAGGCCAAGTTTGGTCGAGGGAATTGATTGAAGAAATGGCAGGAGGTTCAGGAATACGCGATTTGCGAATTCTGTCCAGTTCGCTGTGCAACACTGGAAGCGGATTCGGTATAAACGCCGGTTCGTGTGCAAGATGGCTGAAAACCATGGGAAGCCAAGTCGGTGCATGGTGCGGGGATGGGGCAAAATCGGTATGGCTGGGAACCGATACCGACCAATGCAACGGTGCATCGCCTGTGTTTTGTATCGTCAATGGAGTATTTACTGTTTGGCCCGGTCGGACTTGCACTTCCAACGAAGTTGGGTTCGTCGAAATTTGTGGTTGCCGCAATGTATCAGCCAAGCGAACCGTATCGCCACCAAGCAAAGTAACAAGGTGGAAAACAGTATCGGGAACCATGCAGGGAGCTGTCATCCGCAAATTCCATGTACCTGCGGGTAACGTAAGATTGTATGTCCCATTTGCCGGGGTTATTGCTGTCCAGTTGTCCATCACATTTATCGAAGCACCCGCAAACGGCGTGGCATTACCGCGAATGGTTCGACCGGAAATCAAACCGTTCGGACGGTTCCGTGACCAGAAAGCGATACTGGTATTTGCTTCGGGAATAAACGAACCACCTCCGTTCAACCAAATTTGCCAACCACTTGTACCGCTTCCATCTTCAATACCTACACCGTAATCGTTCAAATTGGGTGAAGTTTGATAACTGAACGTTATCGTGCCGTAAGTATCTAACCGGACTTGGAAAGAACCGACGGTAGAATGGGTCGGTGCGTACTGGATATTCTCATACGAAACAATAAAAATGCCATTTTGCGAAGTCGCTTTCACCGCACCCGAAGAACAATCGAGATCATCCCACAACGGAGCGATTACGGCATTAGGTGCATCAGTAGAAGGAAAGCCGGGACATTGGCGGGGATACCACTGCCAAGAATTGAAGGACATAAATCCATTCGATGTAACAAACACGGAATCATAATTCGTACCGAAAAACGGGAAGGTGAATCCGAGTGGAACCCAAACACCTGCATCGGTCCGAAGTTGCAAATTTGTCCAATTTACTGAATTGAACCAGATATAAGGAGCGACAGCCCACGGTGCTTGCGCAGCGTAAAATACCGATGCTGGAGACGACTGGTTGAACTGATCATCTACAGCTTTTACACGATAATTATACCCGTATGTACGATTGGGGGCAGTATAAATAAAACTATCCCTACTCACCGGAACTGAACCGAGATATGTTGTATCGCGATAGACATAAAATGAGCTAAGGTCTACTAATGGTGTGCCATCGGCATTCGTCGTGGGTGGCGACCATCGTATTAGTATGGTGCTATCTACAGTAGTCGCGGCAGTGACATTGGTCGGCGGTGCTGGTGCCATCCAATGTGTCAGATGCAGAGAATCAGGACGCCAAACCTGTGTCGGTGTTGTCGAATAAGTTGCGGATAACCGGTACCAATTTGAAACAGTCTCACCGGAACTTCCTTGACTGCTATCATCGAATTGTGTTGCAGCAGCGCCAAGTGTGCCCCAAAGATTACCGTTCCGATAAATTCGGTAACCGGTTAGGTTACTACCACCGTTCCGTACCCAATGAAGTCGCACTCTATCGTCGAAGTTTGACTGTCCGTAAAAAGTGTCCGGTGCGACATTTCCAGCCGGACTCAATACCATATTCATCGTTGTTATCGAGTCCATGCCCACTGTGAGCAATTGACTAAGCGATTGGTATCCAACTGCGTTTGCCTGCAACAAAGTAACAGAAGTGGGAACATTGAGAAACTGGAACTGCGCATTAGAAAGTGTTGTCGTAACAGTTTGCGAACCGACGGTAACCGTACCAGCGATTGCCACGTTGCCGGGATTGCCATGTAGTGTACCGACGACCGTTCCCATCGGTGGATTGATGCGCGACCATGTGATAGAAGTGTTCGTTTGCTGTGGTAAATAAATCAGCGCACCTGAAGTACCATCACGATTTTCCACACCGGTCGGCATGCTCGCACCGTTCGTCAATTCCTGTTGGTAATTAATTTCGATGGTTCCGTTTGGATAAAGAACATATTGCATTGTAATTATAGTCGTAGGGTTCTGGTATATCTGTGCATGGTAAAAGGTAATCACGAATCGTGTGTTCAACGTGTCATACCCGTACCGGATGGAATCGTTTGCAACGACTAAATCCAACCAACAACCGGCAATAATTTCATTCGGTCGGGTTGGGTACGGAATATTCACTTGACGCTGAAACGCATCATTTGGTTGGAGGTTATAACCGATAAAACCGTTGGTACTGCACTGGACAGAATCCCAAGAATGTTCAAAAAACGGGAACCGGAACGGAAGCGCCACCGATTGCGTAATAGCATCATCACCGCCCGGCAATCCGATACTACGCGTCCTCAT
>CAZPUW010000148.1:0-6723 GCA_964589795.1 uncultured bacterium | reverse complement strand
TTTTATCTTTAGTCACCAATAGTTCTGAAATAAGAGCTGTTCTGATTAACCGAATTGAGAAAAAGTCTATCTTCTGGCTTGGAAAAGGGTTTAAAATCCAATAATCAAAGTTCTTTTCTAAAACATAATCGCAAATTCTTAGAACTAAATCAGTAGATGATAACTGTGTCTTAAATGGACTTTCGTATATTTTTCTCAACCCACTCGTATTCTCTTCAAATTTGTTATTTGCGGTTTGAAGTTCTAATTGAATACATTGTACATGTTGTAGTATATTTTTGCAGAGAAAGAAATTAAATCGAATTCGATACGGAGAAAACTCTGTATCAGATGGTTGGCTTTCATTTTCCCAATCATTAAGTTCTTTCAGAAGTTCAGATAACTGCACAATTCCTCACTTTCATTTATCGATGTTTATCTTTTCTTTTGTCACGGAATAAAAAGTCATTGTCTAAACTCCTTATCCCGTTCTTTCTCCCGTCCCCCGTCCCCTGTTGCCTGTCCCCCGCTGGTCACCCGCTATTACGTATTCCTGCCGCGACTGCAATCACACTCTGCAGTATTGCTTTCTGTAACATTGTCTCTACCGTTGCCCCCTCCTGAATACGGTAACGTTTGAGTAATTCCGTCTGAATCCGCGCCAGCAAATGGAGCGGCGCTTTCCGTAAATCGAGTGAAATTTGAAACAACAGGTAACTACGTTGTGAATCGGCATCCGAAAGTTCACGCAACGCAGTGCATGTTTTTGCAAATTCACTCTCGATTTTCTTTCGCATCGCCGAACACGACTCATCCGCGAGCTGGAAAAAATGGTCAGCGGCGGTAACATCAGTCAGCGCGGTCGTGATGGCTAATTTCGTGAGTAACAATCGCAATATCGGTTGTTCGGTGAATTCCGTGCAGGTTGATTTCCATGCTACACTGTCGTTGCGAAGCGATGCGATAGCACTTCCGAATCCATACCAGCCGGGGAGATTCAAGCGGTTCTGCAACCATGCAAATGCCCACGGTATCGCGCGTAAATCTTCGATGCGGTTGCTCTCCATCCGTTTCGCCGGACGGCTCCCGATGCGCAATGCACTCAATTCGCGGAGCGGTGAGATGATGAGGAAAAAATCGGCGAAACCGGGTGTCTCATACACCAATTCGCGCCATACCCGCTCCGAAGTTTTCGCGTATGAGTGGTTGATTGCCGGTTGTGAACCGGAGCTTTTTTGTAGACCGATAGCATCGATTGTTGCGACCAAAAGTTGTTCGAACACCCGCTCGGCAAGTTTGGGGTGACTGTAGCGGGTTGCAATCATCTCCCCTTGTTCGGTGAGTTTCCAATGCCCGTTGCCGACACTTTCCGGTGTAGCGACAATCGAGCGGTAGAGCGGCCCACCACCACGGGCAACTGTTCCACCGCGGCCGTGGAAAAATTGCAAAGCAATACCATGTTTCTTTCCGACGTTGAACAATTCACGCGCACCGGTATCGAGCGCGAGCGTCGATGCGACAATGCCGCCATCTTTGCCGGAGTCGGAATAACCGAGCATGATTTCCTGAATATTGTCGAGCCGCCGTAACCGTTCGCTCCAGCGTGGCGTCGAGAGCAGTTTTTCTAAAACTTGCGGGGCGTTGGTTAAATCGGGAATCGTTTCGAATAGCGGGACAATCTGGACGGGTGCGGTGAATTTATTTTCGATTCCCATCGCTTCCGACAACAATGACAGTCCGTACATCTCTTCATAGCGCGAACTACCGGACAAAATTATCGTATCCAAACACTCCGCACCGAATTTGCGGCGAAGTTCCGCGGCGGCGGCAAGCCGTTCGAATACCGGCGTTGCGGGATATTGAATCGCCGGGAGCGATTTACCCGATTGAAAAATTTCGGTTACCCATTGCCATAAAGATTCGGGGTCGGTGTTGTTGTGCGGATAAAATGCGAGCAGTGCATTGCGCAATTCGTTGGCATGAAACCGGTGTTCGAGTCCTGCGAAATGGAATCCAAACGTGTGAACACGAAATAGTAGTGATTCGAGCGAACTGTCGGATTCGCCGAGTGTCTGTTTGACAAAATCGGCTAACTTCGTCAAATCGGTGCCAAATTCACTACTCGATTTATATGGGTTTTCCACCGGCGATGCTTCGACAACCCGCACCGTCTCGTATCCGGCAAGTGATTTGTCTTCCGGCAATGACCGCAAAGAATCGCGCACCCGCTCGATAATCAGCGCCATCGCGCGGCGGAATGGTTCCGAGCGGTAGCGGTTTCCCAATTGTGATGCGCGGTTCGGGATGGCGCTTTCGAGCTGGGTAATGAAATCAAATATCTCGTGGGGAAATTCCACCAAGCCGTTGGTTGTGGTGAGTGTTCCTGCTATCGTTTCGCATTCAGTGAGGTAATGCGAGAGTGCCATCCGGCGCAGGGTTTCGGCGGAGTACCGCATCGTCTCCGGTGTAATATTCGGATTACCATCGGCATCGACTCCAACCCAGCAACCGAATTTCAACGGCGAATTTACTCGCGCATTATTTGTGAATGTGCCGTCGAGTTTTGTGTGAAGTAATCCTACAGCATCCCACAATACGCCAAGTTGCGCCCATAAATCGCGTACTTCGTGGAATGGTGTAACTGATTGGTTGCGGATATCGCCGGTGGTGAGCAGAGTGCGAACCGGTTCGCGAAATTCTTTTACCAATTCTTTTCGTACCGCTTCACTACTTGCAATTTCATATTCGGAAAGTAAAGTTGTCAACCGATTCAATTGTCGGATTACCGCCGGTCGTCGAAGTTCAGTGGGGTGCGCAGTAAAAACGATTCGCACCGACAGCTTCGACCACTCTTCAATTCGCGTTTCATTTTGATTCGGTTTCGCTAACCACGAAGCGAACGTACCCGGTTCCGGTTTACGGTCGGGTTGTGTCTCGTAGTAGTGCAGGCGCCGCGTGCGGTGGTGTTCTTCGGCAAGGTTATAGAGTTGAAACAGGGTTGAGATAGCGTGGGACAATAAATAGAGTGAATGCGAATCGCGGTTGGCGAGTGGAATGGTGTCGGTATTTCCTTCGACAAGATTCACCACATCGCCGATGAGTTCCGGGTGCAACCGTTCCAGCTCGTCTTTCCACACATCGAACAGGAATTCGCAATCCGCGACGAATGGTAAGATTTTTTCCGGTACGGTTGGCTTAAAGCTTTTCATTTTTCCCGTTTCCTATTACCTTTTTCAATTCGCTTTCTCGTTTCCCCCACCAGATTCACACGCTTCGATGTTCCCTGCTTCCCCCGTTTCGTGAGCCCTTTCTCATCCGGTTGGATACCGAGCACATCGATTGATTCGCCGCGCAGTAATAAAATTCTGTCGCGCAGTGCTGCGGCATGTTCAAATTCCAATTTCCGCGCCGACGCTTCCATCTCCGCCTCCAACCGCTCAATCAATTCTTCGCGTTCCCATTCGCTGAGCTCGTTCTTCGCGAGTTTCGTTTTGTCCGGTGAATCGATGCGGTCAGTCGCACTGCGAACACCGATGAGAATATCCTCAACCGATTTACGAATCGTCGTCGGAATAATTCCGCGCTCGCTGTTGTATTGCTCCTGTTTCGCCCGCCGCCGGTTTGTCTCTTCGATAACTTTACGCATCGATTCAGTGACAGTGTCGGCATAAAAAATCACTTTACCGGCGCTATTACGCGCAGCGCGTCCCGCCGTCTGCATCAGCGAGCGTTCACTCCGCAGAAAGCCCTCTTTATCCGCATCGAGAATCGCAATCAACGCAACTTCCGGCAAATCGAGCCCTTCACGCAAAAGATTCACACCAACCAACACATCGAATTGTCCCAACCGCAAATCGCGGATAATGTCGATACGTTTGAGCGATTCTATTTCACTGTGGAGATATTCGACGCGGATTCCATTATTGCGGAGAAAAGTCGTGAGGTCTTCCGACGAGCGTTTTGTCAGTGTCGTGACAAGGACGCGTTCGCCGCGCAGAACCACTACCTGAATTTCCCCCATCAAATCGTCGATTTGGTGCTGTGTCGGTCGCAGTTGAATAATCGGATCGAGCAATCCCGTCGGGCGCACAACTTGCTCGACGACCACCCCTTCCGATTTCGTCAATTCGTAATCGGTCGGTGTTGCGGAAACAAAAATTCCCTGCCGGACGATGGTATCCCACTCATCGAATCGCAACGGCCGGTTGTCGAGTGCGCTGGGAAGCCGGAAACCGTAATCGACCAGCGTCTCTTTGCGCTTGCGGTCGCCGTTATACATCGCGCGGAGTTGCGGTAGTGTGACGTGCGATTCGTCGATGAACACAAGCATATCGTCGGGAAAATAATCGAGCAGACATGCCGGACGCATCCCTGCTTCGCGTAGGGAAAGGTGACGCGAATAATTTTCGATGCCGCTGCAGAACCCTACTTCGCGCAACATCTCGATATCGAATTTTGTCCGTTGCTCGATGCGTTGCGCTTCGATGAATTTATTGGAAATTTTGTATTCGGCGATTCGTTCGTCGAGTTCTTTGTTGATTCGTCCGAGCGCTTCCTTCATTGTTGCCGGGGTCGTGACGAAATGTTTCGCCGGGAACACCACCAATACCGGCAGTTCGGACAATACCTCACCGGTCACCGGATCGATGCGCCGGATTTTTTCCACAACGTCTTCGTCTAATTGTACCCGGTAAATTTCATGTTCGTAGGCGGGATGAATTTCGATGACGTCGCCGCGGACACGGAATTCACCTCGTGCGAGGTCGAGGTTGTTGCGCGAATAATAGATGTCGACCAAATGCCGCACAATTTCTTCGCGGGTGATTTTTTGTCCCAAGTCGACTTGGAGATATTGGGTGGCGAATTCTTCCGGTGAACCAAGACCGTAGATGCACGACACCGATGCGACAATCAGGACGTCGCGGCGCGAGAGGAGCGAAGCCGTCGCTTTGAGCCGCAGGCGGTCGATTTCGTCGTTGACTTCGGTCTCTTTCTCGATATAGACATCGCTCGATGGGACGTATGCTTCCGGCTGGTAATAATCGTAGTAGGAGATAAAATATTCGACGGCATTGTCGGGGAAGTAACCGCGGAACTCGCCATAGAGTTGGGCGGCAAGGGTTTTGTTGTGGCTGAGAATCAACGTCGGGCGTTGCAGTTGTTGGATGACATTCGCCATCGTGAACGTTTTGCCGGAGCCGGTAACGCCAAGCAGGGTCTGCCACGGGAGCCCCTGACGGACACCTCGGACGAGCGCCTCGATGGCTTCCGGTTGATCGCCTTGCGGCACTAAATCGGTCTTCAATGTAAACGGAATCGCTGCCGTTTCCCGTTTCCGGTTACCCGTTTCCTGTTTTATTGTCATACAGAAAGATACGACAAAGATAGGGTTACTGACAGTGGTGGGTGACAAAATGGCGGAATTATTTAATCGGTGCTAATAATTGAAAAATAATCAGTTGATTTGTCATTGCGAGGAATGAAGCGGAATATCCTGCGCAGCAGATATGTAGCGGAATGACGTGGCAACCTAATTATTTGTTTTAACTTTCACATAGTTCTTTCCATTCCGGATTCATCGAGTTTACCAATTCATCTTTACGCGCCCTCGGCCAGCTTTTGATTTGTTTCTCCCGCGCGATTGCTTCATTGATATCACCATATTGTTCGAAGTACACTAATTTGTGCACATGATATTTTTGTGTAAAACCCTTGAATGTACCACTCCGGTGTTCCATGATTCGGCGATTCAAATCATTGGTTACTCCGGTATAGAGGACGGTATTATCGCGGCTGGTTAGTAGATAGATGTAGTACGTTCGCATATTTTAAATTCAGTTAGGTTGCCACGTCACTTCGCTTCAGAAGTCTTCGACGTTCTTCCGCTTCGTGCCTCGCAATGACAAACCACCATTTTAATGGTATCAATAATATGCTCTTCACAACCCCTGCGGTATCACCAACGGCAGTACAATCACCGAGAGAAAATCGACGATGAAATGCAGTGTGATGTTGATTGTGAGGTCGCGTTTCCACAGATACACCACCGTGAGGAATGCTCCCGTGATGAACACGATAATGAGGTTCCCCGGTTGCTGTGAAAATTGATGTCCGAATGTAAACACAAGCAGTGGAAGCAATCCCGCCACCGTCTTACTCTTCACTATCGGCAGGAGCCGCTCGATGGGATAGCCGCGAAACAACACCTCCTCCACCGTCGCCGCAGTCAGCACGATGAACACGCGCCACCACGATGGGAACGATAAAATTTTCGTCAAGAAGTTATGAATGGAGTACGGTATCCCCGCCGCCATCATGATTTTGCGTACGATGACGACCGTGATGGCGAGCGCGAAGTAGCAACCGAAACCGATACCAATACTTTTTGCTGTGGGGCGTTTCAAGCCAATCGAACTCAGCGGGAGTTTCTCCCACTTCGTCACGATGAGAAGAATGGCAATCGTGCAACTCCACATCCCGATTTCGAGCAGGATGTTGCCGAGAAATTTATTATCAACGAACAATTTCGAGAAGGACGTAATCAACAACGCCGGTATCAACAATGAAATAGTTAATCCAGCATATGTGGAGCGCGGGGTGGGCGAAGCGGTATCGTTCATTGCGCCACCATTTTATGTATGGTTGAAGTGATAGTTGCGATTTGTTCGTTATCGAGCGGAGTGTGGAAAGCCGCACCAGTCACCGCACCGACGACCATCGCCGTTAGTAGCATCGATCTCCGGG
>CAZPUW010000147.1:0-6791 GCA_964589795.1 uncultured bacterium | reverse complement strand
CGAAAGAGATTGTTACCGCACTGAATGCCCTACCCGGATACCGTTGGGTTGGTTTTTACTGGATTATTGAGGATATGCTTTACCTTGGTGCATGGGTCGGCCCCGCCGCTACCGAACATGTCGCCATCCCCGTTGGACAAGGGATTTGCGGCCTTGCCGCCCGAACTCACGAAACCGTCATTGTTGATGACGTATCAAAAGACCCCCGCTATCTACAGTGTTTTCTCGATACGAAGTCCGAAATTGTCGTTCCGGTATTCCGCGATGGTGATTCCACCAAAGATGTGGTTGGTGAAATTGACGTCGATGGTGATAAAATTGCCACCTTTACCACAGAAGATAGAAAACAGTTGGAAGCCATCGCTGTCACCGTAGGTAAAAGTTATCCCAATGGATTCGATCCACGTAATCGGAATTAACTCGGAAGTTTTGTGCCGGAATTACCAGAAGTAGAATCGATTCGTCGAAAGCTCGAACCGCATTTAATTGGCAAAACGATAAGCTCGGTTGAAGTTTTACTCCCCCGGATTATAACTACATCCACGCCTAAATCATTTATCAAATCCCTGATAGGTACTACTATCCTGCGCTCGCACCGGATTGGTAAGTACCTATACTACGAATTGGACAACGGTAAATTTCTTCATTTTCATTTACGTATGACCGGGCGCTTGTTGATTTCTTCCAAGCAACCCGGTTACGCTTGTGTCGCTTTCCACCTCACAAACAATAAATCATTGTGGTATGCCGATAGTCGTACCCTCGGTTGTGTCGCTCATTTTTCCGCAATCCCGGCGGATGTCGCCGAATTAACCGATGCTGTTCGGAAAGATTATACAGCATCAGATTTATTCATGAAATTAAAACTTCGGTCAGCACCCATAAAAGATGTGTTATTGGATCAAAAATTTCTTGCGGGTATTGGAAATATTTACGCTTGCGAAATATGTTTTCGTTCCCGTGTTTCTCCATACCGTGTTTCGAAACGTGTAAAACAAAAAGAAGTCGATGCTATTTTTACGTCAATCCACACCATCCTGCAAGAGGCAATAGCCGCCGAAGGAACAACATTTTCCGATTTTCGTGGTGTCGACGGCAAGCCGGGTAATTTCCAGTCGCAGTTAATGGTATATGGTCGCGAAGGTGAACCATGTCTCGTATGTGGAACACCCATTGTAAAGAAAATGCATCACGGTAGGGGAACGTATCATTGTCCGAAATGTCAAAAGTAACCGAATTCAGAACACTTGTCTCACCCGGTTTGAGAACGCTCGAATCCGATTCCCGAATCCTTACCGCGTTTTCACGCCGCGAAGATGGTGGGATGTCGATGAATCGCGGTGATGAATCCGAATGTCTTGCTCGCCGTGAATTATTCTTTTCTAAACTCAACTGGAAATTGGAGCGAACTGTTTGGTGTGAATTGGTACATGGAACGAAAATCGTTACTGTGACTGAAACTGACGCTGGAAAAGGAGCATTTACCAAAAAAGATGCACTGTTTCAAACCGATGGAATCTGGACTTCCACCCCTCGTATTATGCTCTGTACAACTCACGCCGATTGCCTCCCTTTATATTATTTTATCCCTTCAATTCCCGCCGTCGGTGTTGCCCACTGTGGTTGGCGGGGAATTGCGGACGCATTACCGGTAAAAATGGTTCAACATGCAATCAATGAATTTGGAGTTAATGCTAATGACATTTTAATCGGAATCGGGCCCGGCATCCGCGTCGAGTGCTTCGAAATTGGTGAGGAACTACTTGACCGCTTCCCGTCAAATACTGTCGTCCACCAAAACAACAAATGGTTTGTCGATTTACCCGAAGTAGTAAAATCACAGTTAATATCATTCGGTATATTACCCGGGAAAATCGAAGATTCTGGTCTTTGTTCGAAATGCACCCCCCTGTTTTCGTCGTTTCGGCGGGATCGCAACGAAGTCGCACCCGCCGTTGCGTGTATCGCCATTCGCTAAGCTCTCGAAAATTATCATTCCATAATTGCAAATATCCGTAACGAACGTGTATTTTATTGAAACAACTACTGAGGTAATCGATGCTTGGTATTGCCTTTTCTGCATCTCTGAATGGAATCGATGCTATTCGCGTTCCTGTCGAAGTTCATCTTGAGTCGGTCCTACCCGCGAGTACGGTGATAGTCGGTCTTCCCGATCAAGGGGTTCGCGAAGCAAAAGAACGGGTTCCCGCCGCTGTAAAAAATTCTGGTTTTATTTATCCGCTAAAACGAGTTATCGTCAACCTTGCTCCAGCTGACCGTCACAAGGAAGGTGCGGGTTTCGATTTACCGATAGCACTTGCTATCCTTGCCGCTACCGGGCAAATCCGTGGCGAAACTCTAAATGAAATGATAGCGGTTGGTGAATTATCGCTCGATGGCACTGTACGTGCCGTTCCCGGTGTTCTTTCGATTGCACTGATGGCGCGCCAGTTAGGGATGCGCGGAGTTCTTGTTCCGCAAGAAAATGCCCGTGAAGCTGCCATGATTGATGGTATCGAAGTATACGCAATCGACACTCTTCAAACCGTCGCTGAATTCATGAACGGTATGATTAGCTTGACTCCTACGGTCGTTGATTATCAAACTGCGTTTGTCGAATCGCGCCATTACGACATTGATTTGAGCGATGTGAAAGGCCAGCAAACTGCCAAGCGCGCTTTGGAGATTGGCGCCGCCGGTGGCCATAATCTCCTTTTCATCGGCCCGCCCGGTTCCGGTAAAACGATGTTGGCAAAACGCCTTCCGACGATTTTACCCGAGTGGAGTTTGGAAGAAGCGCTCGAATCAACCCGTATTCACTCGGTAGCAGGCCAGTTGCCACCCGATTCCGCAATATTACCAGCTCGTCCGTTCCGCAATCCGCACCATTCAATTAGCGATGCGGGCTTAGTTGGAGGCGGTGCGATACCCCGTCCCGGTGAAGTGTCATTGGCTCACCACGGTGTTTTATTTCTCGACGAGTTCCCCGAATTTTCCGCTGGAGTTCTCGAACTATTGCGCCAGCCCCTCGAAGACGGTAAAATAACCATCTCTCGGGCGCAAACGTCTTTGACATTTCCATCGCGGTTTATGTTAGTCGCGGCGATGAATCCTTGTCCTTGCGGCTATCTTGGTGATACCCGTAAAGAGTGCCGTTGTACCCCTGCAGAAGTGATGCGGTATCGTAGGAAACTATCCGGCCCGTTACTTGACCGTATTGATATGCAAATCGAAGTACCGGGTGTGACGCCGAAAGAATTGGCGCAAATGTCGCCGGGAGAGCCGTCCGAAGCAGTTCGTATCCGAGTCCAAACTGCGCGTACTTCTCAACTTGACCGGTACAAAGGACGCAAAGGAATCTATCGGAATGCCGACCTCGGGTCGCGGGAAATCGCAAAATATTGTGAACCCGAACCGGCTGGTATCGACTTACTGCGCGAGGCATTTGCCCGCCTTGGACTTTCCGCTCGTACGCATGATAGGATATTGCGCGTATCACGAACGATAGCCGATTTATCAGGTGTCGAGAAAATTTCTGCCGTTCATATTGCTGAGGCGATTCAATACCGTTGTCTCGACCGTTAGAATAGTAATAAAATGTAAATATTAGTACTTGGGATTATAGTTGAGTAAGACTCTTTCATCGTTACGCATTGCCGTCGTTGGTGCCACTGGCTTGGTCGGTGCGGCGATGCTTCGCATTTTAGCTGAGAATAATTTTCCGTTGAAACAAATCGGGGCGTTTGCCTCTTCTCGTTCAACAGGAATTCAGCTTCCCTACGGAAATTCTTCCATAATCGTCCAATCTGAATCAGATTTGAATGATTCCTATGATCTGATTTTTGGCTTTTGCTCGAGTGGTGTCACCAAATCTTTGCATGATCGTTGGCAGAGTTTCGGTAAAGTTGTTATCGACAACTCATCCGCATATCGCTTAACCGATGGAATTCCACTCGTTGTTCCCGAAGTAAATCTGAATGCGTTAAAGCATCATACCGGTTGGATAGCCAATCCGAATTGTTCAACCATTCAGATGGTGAGAGTCCTTCATGCGTTAAAGAAACTCGGACTTCATGAAGTTTCTGTGGCAACCTACCAATCCGTGTCCGGGGCGGGGCGGGGAGGATTGGGTGAATGGGAAGCACAACAATCCGGTTCCATTTCCACTGAAAAACTTCATGGCATCATGGAAGGAAATGTAATACCGTGGATTGCCCAGTTTGATGAAGAAGGTACCACCTTCGAAGAATTCAAAATGAAACACGAAACCCGGAAAATTCTCGAACTTCCGACACTCGCAGTTACGGCGACTTGTGTTCGTGTTCCGGTTTCCGTAAGTCATAGCGAAGCAGTTCACATAACTTTAGATCAACCGACGACGAGAGCGGAAATCATCGAATTACTAAAATCTGAATCGGGAATCATCATTCGTGATGAGTTGGCTGGTGATGTTTTACCGTCGCCGAAAGAGGCGGAAGGAACTGATGATGTATTTGTCGGGCGCATTCGTACGGATCCTGACGATAGAAGGCGCATTGCTCTTTGGGTAGTCGCGGATAATGTTCGTGTGGGGGCTGCCACCAATGCGTTTCGGATAGCACGGGCGTTATTTGCGTAACAAAACGAAGTTGGTGATAAGAAGGGCGAAGTGTCGCCCTTTTTTAATAGAAAAACCGGAGTATACCAAGCGTTTTTTTATACTTTGAACAATATCGTGCGCTTACAGTATCTTTTCTAAGCGAATTCGGATTACTGGTTTTATTTGTTCTAATTAATCTTGTGTGCTGGGTCACGAATGGAAGTTAGCGAACATCAATTTTTGGAAGTTAAAGCGTACCATCAGGAGTATACCGTTGTAAAAGCACATTTTTTAGGTGACACTCACGGAGTAATACTTGCGTAAGTCTATATGAATTCGTACGATTATGAAATGTCTTCCTGCGAAAATGTCGGCAAAACGATTCTTATTACGAACCGATTGTATTTTAAAGATTGGATAGTTAGTACCCGGTTGGAGTTTTCATGAACTATAGTCGAATAAGTTCGGGTTTCGAGTTTATCGATGCAGCTTATGGTGGGCTGTATTCGAACCGGACTTATCTATTGCGCGGGCCAGCTCAATCCGGTCGGACTTCGTTCGCACTCCAATTTCTCTATTCCGGTTTTCGCGCGGGTGAATCTGGTATTCTCATTACCAACGAACGCCTCGACAACCTACTTGTAAAAAGTGAAGCCCTCGGTTTTCCCCTCGAAACAGCATTGATGGAAAATAAACTCATCTTGCTGGAATATCCGTTTGAAATTTTGAGCGGTAATTTTCAGTTGGGTGGTGTCGTCCATTTTTTGAGTGAAATAGAACAATATATCAAATCGCAGGGATGCACCCGCTTGGTGTTCGATACTTTTGTACCGTTGCTTGCAAGGGTTAATGAAGCACAACTTTCCAACTATGTCTATTCGTTGACGGAAACGCTTGAGCAGTTGTATGTGACCACGTTATTGATTACCGGACAACCCAATAGTCCTAATGCGGCACGAATTGTCGAATTGCTCGAAGATGCTTCAATGGGTAGCTTTGCTCTCGATTTTCCTGCAAAAAACAATCAGGATACACGGACGCTTTCGATTCAAAAAATGATTAACCCGTTTTTCCCACCGGTTGTGTACAATATTCAGATTGTGTTTGGGCGGGGATTAGTGCTGAACCCGAATTCACCGCTTCAAGTAAATGAAAGCAAATACAACTTAGCCCCGCAGCTTGTGGATCTGCCGATTGTTGCTGCTGTCGTTGATCGTGAAGAAGAATCCCGAAAACAATTTTTTGAAGTGTTCAATCGCGAAAGCCGTATCGAACACTTTAAAACATTGAAAGAAATGACCGCAAAAGTCAACAACTTTGATTTCGATTTGGTGTTGATAAACGCCAACACGATGGAAAATTGGGTTGATGCGATTCATATCGTCCGTGAAGCCCGGCCAAAACAGGCAATTTTTATTTTGGCGTCGGATTTTTCGCCGGCAATAAATTATCAATCGGTTAAACAGGCGGGTGGTGATGGACTTTTCGTTAATCCAATTATCCGCGAAGATATATCCAAAGCGTTTGAAAAAACCTTATTACGTTATGACACTTTGGATGAAGTGTTGACGAAACGGTTGCCCGCGATTACGGCGCAACAGCCGGCTGGCCCCTTGGATATCGAGGATGCTTCGGCGAGTGTCGATAATACTATCGTTACATACCCGGTATTCAAAGAAATAATGAACTTGCAGATAGTTCGTGATTATCCGACAAAAAAGAGTTTCTCGTTAGTTTCATTTCGGATTGTTAATACCGCTACTGCGGAAACTGGCTCGAGCGCCCGCGATGACAGCGTGCAGGCGTTTCAACAAATCGCAAAGACGATACGTGTCTCCTTGCGTAATACCGATGACCGCTTGTGCCGGCATATGAATAAAATGCTGGTACTGCTTACGGATTGTAAGCGCGACGGTTCGGAAGTTTTCGTTAAGCGGATTGTTGCGGAACTGAAAAGCGGTTCGCTTGGTCAACGCATGACAATGGGTAAACAACTAATGCTGTTCACTTCGATTTCGGTTTTCCCGGATGATGCCGTCAGTGAACAGGATATGTTGGCGCAGGTTTCAGATAACAACCGAAATATGACAATGCTTTAAACTTTTTGGAAGGATGTATTAAGTCATGCTTCCGATGCTGGCGAAAATCGTTAGCTTTGTTTCGATGATTGCGATTTTGAGTTTCCCGCCGCTCGTTGGTTCCAAGCGATCTT
>CAZPUW010000146.1:0-6818 GCA_964589795.1 uncultured bacterium | reverse complement strand
TTAAAGCGGCACGCGAGCTGGGTTTAAAACGTCGTGAGACAGTTTGGTCCCTATCCGCTGTGGGCGCAGGAATTTTGAGGGAAGTTGCCATTAGTACGAGAGGACCGTGGTGAACGATCCGCTGGTGTACCGGTTGTTCCGCCAGGAGCATCGCTGGGTAGCTATGTTCGGATTGGATAAGCGCTGAAAGCATCTAAGTGCGAAGCCAGTCCCAAGACAAGAAATCCCTAGCCGCAAGGCTCTAAAGTCCCGTTGTAGACTACAACGTTGATAGGTTGCAGGTGTAAGCGTAGTAATGCGTTAGCCGAGCAATACTAATAGGACGTGAGACTTTCCCGATTCTTTTTCTGTCGTCATGGGTCCATAAGGGCTTCCTTGACGTGCTGTTAAGAAGATACCATACCCTTGCAATTACGAATGAACACCGAACAGTTTAACGGTATTTTTTACCCCGTTACCCGTTCCCTGTTCCCGTTTTTTTTGTGCGCTGGCTGCCTAATGGTTAACCAGATGACACGCGGGGTACACTCGTTGTACCCTTAGCATTAACTCCGTAGGATAGGATTTATCCTGTCCATCAAAACGGAATTTGAAATTTTCGAACACGAGTGGATGGCCTGGCGATTGTTGAGCTCTTACGAGTTCCGATCGTCGACCGGAAGCTTTTGTTTCGCACGGCATTGCCGGCGACCATAGCGCCGGGGCAACACCTCTTCCCATTCCGAACAGAGCAGTTAAGCCCGGTCGCGCCGATGGTACTGCACTGGATAAAGGTGTGGGAGAGTAGGTAGTCGCCGGTTTTCTTTTTTTAGAAAACGAACCCCCGTTCCTGAAGGAACGGGGGTTTTGTTTATAGTTGGATAGTGAGGTTACGAAGTAATTCAGCTAAATCGTATTTAGTCATTTTCCGTTCTGATATTGAGATCATTGCTTCGTACAATTTTCTTTCCGGATCGTGGACTCTGATTCCATTTAGGTTCAAAAATACTAACGCTGATAACACACCGGTGCGTTTATTCCCATCGAAAAATGGTTGGTTTTGTGCGATATGGAAAGCATACGCTGCCGCCATTTCATACTCGTTTTGGTGCAAATATTCTCCACCAAATGATGCTTGTGGCGCGGCAATCGCTGAATCTAATAATCCTGAATCGCGAATGCCGGACATTCCGCCAAATCTCTCAAGTTGTTCAGCATGGATAGAAAGAATGTCCTCAAGATCGAGAAACTCTAACTCAATTTTCATTGTGCAAGTTTACGTAATGTTTCAGCGTGTTCATCCACTAGCCGTCTTGTTGCTTCTTTCACACGAACTCGGTGTAAAGCAACCGTTGGGCGCACAAACAAACCTTCTCCATCTTTCGTCGTTACTTCCAATTCCGAATCAGGAGTAATGTTCAGCAATTCCATGATTGGTTTATCAATAACCAGTGCATAACTATTACCGTGTTTAACGAGTTTTTTCACCATTGGTGTATCCTTTGTATCTACAATGTAGTTACAATGTAAGTACATTGGTGTGCAATTCCAAATAAGAACCCCCGCTCCATCAAGAGCGGGGGTTTTCATTAAAATCATGTTACTTCAGTTTACTGCGCAACCCGATAGATGAGTCCCCAGATGTTCGCATCGTACGCGGCAGTCGCATCGTGAATCGTACCATCCGTCATAAAGTCGACATACAATCCCCGCGAAATAGTCATCGCATCATTCGGGACATACCTGATACAATCCCACGATAAATCGGATTGCTGCATCATCGGTGTCCGTCCGAAAACTTCCATACCACGCGCACGATAATGAAGTTGTCCGTAATATGTTCCGGTGCCGCTAACTGTAACATGTACCTTCACCGAATCACCGGGGTGAAATTCCGGAAGCGAGTCACGGTAGAGCCATGTATTCACCGGATCAGATACCGAACCGACTTGCGTCCATGCACTTGCCCCGGACGGCTTACGGAACCAACTCACTGTTCCAATGATGGGTTCAGTCGCGCCCTGCGTTCTCGCGGCAACTGCGCTAACTCGGATGAGCCGCCAATTCATTGCCCGGAAGCGGGTGCGTCCAATGCGGCGATAAATTGCTTTTTGGGTGTACACATCGTGATATGGTTTGTCGATTGAATCAGTAGCGGTAATCAATCGCATGGTCCCCGCGATTGTCCATGTAAAGGTGACATTCGCACTATCACTCGCTGAATCGATTTGTGTCGTTACCGTTCGCGATACGACTCGCATATTTATCCGACCCCATCGCGTGAGGACAAGCGAGTCACTTTCTGCGGGCATACTCGGATTGCCGGTGTTCATCTCATTTTCAATGACATCACCACTGGTAGAAAAATAGGAACTATCGTCTACCGTTGCCATATCGGAAACTTGCTGATCGTCTGTATAGGGTGTCGACGCCGGGCCGGTCGATGTTTTCGTGCATCCGATTGCTATCAATACGATTGCTGCCACGGCCATGATGTAAATCTTCCTGCTACTCATTTTACCTCTCCTTGCGAAAACGACAAAAACATACTAACTGTTATTGAGACAGCGTAGGTATGGTTCGGTTTAAAGCCGACGTAAACCAAACCAATTACAACTATTTGTGAACTGAGGGCTCAACAAAATGTGGATGGATTCAACGGTAAGAGGTCATTTCAAATGCTCTTGTTGTTTCTGTTATCAACACAGGTGATACGTTTTTTTCCCTCCTCGCGCGATGCAAAGTCATTGCGCTTTGTTTATAATGTGAATGTTTATTGTTCAACAATGGAGGTTGTTATATGATAAGAGTGTTATCGAGTTTGCTTCTTCTTTGCATTCTCTACTCGATTAGTTTCGCCATTCCTTCACTACCGTCGCCGCGCTGTGCCGGTTCCGCCGTGGTGTGGGGTGATTCGATTTACTATCTGGGTGGGAGCAATAACTGGTCGGGAACAATCTGTTATACGAATATCTACCGTTATAACGGTACCACTTGGGATTCCCTACCAACAGAGATTCCCGACGCGAATACGTGGGGCGGCAATGCGGTTATCGTCGGTGATTCGGTCTACTACGTTTCCGGTTGGCCAAGTGCACCGGGTGGAATTCGTCGATTGAAATTATCTACCAATACATGGAACGATTCAACTCTCCCATCCTGCGCCGTTAGCCAATCGTGGGGCACCACCGCGCAGTATATACATCGCGACGTCTATCTGTTCAGCGGCGATGGCAGTGTGTACATCTTCAATGTGGACAGCAATTCATGGCGATCGGGTACGTCGCGCAACGGTTCGACCGGTGGTGGCTATCTATCATCGGTTGTGGATGACAGCGTAATCTATGTGCTCGGTTATAACGACGGGCAATTCGGACGCTACAGCCCAGCAACCCAGCAGTGGACGATTCTTTCCTCACCGATGGAAGACAGCATGGTTGTTTCGTTGCAAGCGGGGTGCATCGGCAAACTCGGTAACCGGTTGTATGTAGCGGCGAGTGTACCGAATGCCGGCACATCCAGCTTCGTGTTGAATAATATCATCTTCTCTTATGAACCGGCTACGGATGAATGGAATATCGACAACGACACTCTTCCCAGCGGACGCGCATGGTGTGCGGAAGTGATGTATCACGGTGGGTTTTATATCATCGGCGGGATGATCGACGGTGTAACACCGATTGACAGCGTCGCACAAGTTGTTCCGCTTGGCTTCACCGCAGTGGGTGAGAAACCAACGTACTCGTTACCGGGTAACTTTGCGATGAATGCGTATCCCAATCCGTTCAATCCAATGACGCATATCGTTGTGAACTACACTGGATCAGTGCGACTGACGATATACAATCAGTTGGGGCAAATGGTGGCGCATCGTGAATTAACCCAAGCCAATACCGGCCAGTATAAATGGAACTGGAACGCAGGGACATTGCCGTCGGGGATGTATTTCCTGAATGCCACAACAGAAAAAGGCACAATGACGAAATCATTATTGCTGTTGAAGTAATTCTAAGTTCTCCCGGGTAGTGCGGGCGTCCTCGCCCGCACACATTTGTTAAAGGCGTCCGTTTGTTAACTGACGCTTTTTTTTATCGAGGGTAGATTGAGATTGGGCGGGTAAGATTCGTAGGAGAGATTGCGACGCAGGTATCATTAAACATGATGTAAAATAGAAACTTGTCGTTGTATTGTGTAACAAAATTGTCGCAATAATAGGGTTGTGGCTTATATTAAGCTTAAGCATAGTATAAGTTAAATATAAGCCAATTCAGAAAAGTACGACGCAACAGATTTTGAGCCATAAGCGGGGGTCGGGGCGGGTCACTGTGCCCGCACACATTCGGTAGCATCGGCATCCACGCCGGTAGTTTTTTGGGTGGTATATGAGGCGTCCCGCCTGTGATTCGCGAGGTGCGAAGCGTCCAACCTTGTGGACGCGTAGCAACGTGGGGATCAATTGTAGCGCCGCACTCCGGGCGGTTATCGTAGGACAGACATTCTTGTCTGTCCGGGTATTGCAGGTTTCCTTACCTGCACCAATATTCAAAGATAGACGCTCAAGCTTTGGTATTCCCCGAAAATATTTTATGAATTAAGCAAAATTGAACGCTTCGTACATTTTTCGACCCTCCCGGATTCGATTGATTCCGGGAGTTTGTTGTATCAGAGAAAACGCAAACAAATCTAATCGGGGGAAAAATGCAGTTTCTAATTATCGTCAGACCATTCGAAACAATTGTTGGGCCATTAGCGCCAGCGTTGCAAAAGGAAGTTGGTCTTGCGATCCAGCGAGTAGTCGCATCCGGCAAAATGGCACATGGCGGTGTCATCGTGGATGGTCGCGGTTGCTACATGGTTTTGAATATTAACGATACGTCGGAATTATTCGATTTGTTCGGAGCATCGGTTTATGATTCCTGCAGTATCGAGATTCATCCGCTAACGACGTTTGAAAAACTTGGCGAGTTGTTTGCGAAGCAACAAGGGAAGTAATCGAATAGCGATACGCATTGCGTTCATAATGCAAACCCCCGCTCTTGATTGGACGGGGGTTTGCTATTTTAATCTTTGAATAGCTACCGGAGTAACACCATCTTTTTCGTAATACCGGAACCATTCAGCGACAAGCGATAGAAGTATGTTCCCGACGATAACAAAGATGCGTCGAACGGCACAGAGTAACGGTTTTGACGTTGATAACCATCTACCAAAGTAACGACTTTTCGTCCCATTAAATCAAATATGGTAAGTGTAACATGTCCCGTAGCCGGTAGAACATAAGAGATTTCAGTTTTCGAATTAAATGGGTTGGGATAATTCTGTGATAGCTCCAGACCTGTCGGTAATGCATTCGATGGTTTCTCGGAAATGAATGTTGTGCCACCATCAGTAGTGTGCAGAATGGTACCCAACTCTCCTACTACCCAGCCATTGTTGATGTCGGTAAATGAGATACCATAAAGGTCACTAGATATACCGATGGTTTGGTTTATCCATGTTGAGCCTCCATCATCAGTATGATAGCATGTACCCCAGCAACCTACTGCCCACCCAATGTTGGCACTGGTAAACGTTACACTATAAATCGGGTTTTCCGTACCACTACTTTGGTTCACCCACGTTTCACCACCATTCGTAGTGTGAACAATAGATCCCAACTCACCTACCGCCCAACCAGTTGCGGAATCAGTAAATGTAATGCTAAAAAACTGAGCACCGTTAAAATACTGGGTTGTCCACGTCGAACCGCCATTCGTAGTCGCACTCATAACATTTGCAAGCATAACTGACAAGGGTTTACGAGTAATGTACCGTCTTTCGAGTTCGGGTGTTGCTGCGGGAATTTTCCGTATATCGAATTTGAACTTTTTCGCTTCCCGGTCAACCAATATCCCGGAAATACACTTCCGTAAAATGGTCTTTTTCACGTCTTCGGTTGCGTTTAGAATCGCGTCTTCAAATTCTTCGATAAACCGCTTTACCGCTTCGGCGTGAAATTCTAACTCAAGCTCTACCGCTTCAACTTTTTGATCGAGTAGAGATTGCTTATTCAAAGATTTTGCTTCGGCTTCCAATTGCTCCAACTTCTCCACGAGTGTAGCAATGGCTTTAGCGTTCTCACTCAGTGAGATAGCATCGGCAAGATTCTTGCGTTTCCGGTCGTTTTCTTCGAGTGCTTTCTTAACCCGGTCTTTGATAACTTCCTGTTGTCGGGGGTCAACGTCTATCAGTTTCTCCAGATACTCGGCAATTTTACCGGAGAGCGCAGTCGCTTGGAGCGTTTCTTTTATCGCTTTGATTGCGAAGTCTTCGAGCGGTTTGGCTTTGAAGGAACACGCTTCACACACCCGTTTCTTTTCATGCCCACCGCAAATATACCGTTGGTATTTATGCCCGTTGCGAGTAATTGACCAACCTTGAAACGGGTAACCACAAATCGAGCACTTCATCAAACCGGAGAGTAAATAGGTACTCTTCAACGTGTGTTGATTCCGTCTAACGCCAAATTCCCGCCGGTTAGTATCATTGACTTGTTTCCAAGTTTCATAGGATATGATTTCCGGGTGTGCGCTCTCTTTGACACTCCACTCTTCGACCGGATTCCGGTTGACCGGTTTCCGGGCGGTGTGATTCGTAGGAATTCCTTTCTGCCGGGCTATGATATTGCTTGTACTAAAGCGGTTGTAAACACTTGCACCGTAGTAAACCGGATTATCGAGAATCCGACTAATCGTTGTGGAGCTCCATTTCTGGTCTTGGTTGCGTGACCTGCCGCGCTTCGGGCAAGGTATGCCCTGCATATTCAACGCTTCCGCTATCAGTGAATACGATTTCCCCTG
>CAZPUW010000145.1:0-6826 GCA_964589795.1 uncultured bacterium | reverse complement strand
ACTGGGTTACACTCTCGGCTCCACGGGCTGTGTTTCCAACAACTTCAGTAATTTCATTCGCGGTACAGACCGGCCTACCCTGCCGTAACGAAGTAGCGCGATAGTGGTAAGTCACTGCCAAAGTATCATTACTTGTCCATGGCTCGCCGTAAGTGTATGTGATGAATGCATAACCGCCGGTTATCGAGCGAACTTCACCCCGCGAATTAGCCGCGCCAATGTGCTGTTTCGTGAGGTTGCGAACCGAGTCGATAGAAAGAATGTCACCTGTCCGTCTGATTTGAATTAAGCAATTCGTCGGAGTCGGCGGATAGATAACAGTCTGTCCGTTAATCGTTTGCGCGACCGATCCGATCACCAACGAATTTTCATTCTGTATTAATGAATCCGCCGCCGCTGCCGATGTATCCGTTCCAAACGTATACACAGTGCGGGCATTACCCGCTTTTAAATAATCGACACCCGGACTCCCCTTGATACCCAAGCTGGTATCATAAGGAAGCGCCATATCCAAGCTGAGTCGGCTACGGTCGAAGTCGATACTCGTGAACGGTAGGAATTGTTCGATTGCACGGTTAAACTCTGCGTTCTCCGGACGGTAGTAACGGCCAAGACCTTGAACGATAGCAGTATCAGGGTCAAGTGTAGCACCGAAGTAAGACATAAAGTTCGGACGTTGAACCGCATAGTTTGGATTAGTGTTGACATTGGTCGCAGGAAGAAGATTCAGGGTGAATAATTTACCACTGACCATCATCCGACCGCCAATTTGTAAATATTCGTTGAAGAGCTGTAACCGGTCTCCCACAAATGTTCCGGCATCAGGGTTGGCGTTGTTCACATCCTGCATCCACATCACGACTCGGTAATGCGAAAGCAATTGCTGTGACGGTAAATCCGCCGCGTTTGAAGTCGAATTGATGAAAAACCGTACATCGGTAGTATCATCGACATTATATGTGAGGTAGGGGAACAACGGCTTGATTCGACCAAGTAAATCATGGTAATACGCTTTACTTGCAGCGACATCGAGCCGTCCATCCTGACCAGTGGAGGTGCTTGATACGTTTGAACCTTCCATGTATATCAACAAGGATTTATCGAACGGCGGTTGAATGATTGTAAAGTACGCGACACCCGGCGAACGGGAGATAGTTAGACCATCGTCGCGGGAATAGATTTCAAACCGGTAAGATCCTGTCTCAAGCCCGCTTAACGTTATTGTTTTTGTCGTCGACCAATTCTGTGACACGAATCGTTGAATGGTATCGTTCGGTGCTTTTATCAGGTAATATTTAAACGTAAGTGCAATCGTCTGTCCGACTCTTGAATCGGGATCCGAAGCTTTCCAGTTGAAATTAATGCCGGGCCATAAAGTTGTAGGAGATTCAATCGAATAAAGTGTATCTGACATCTCGAGCCGCGATGACCAAACATCGCTAAGCGGGTCGTGGATTTGTGGCGCATCCGGCGGTAAGTTGGTTCGTGAGAACCGGCGGTATACCAGTTGCGATTCACCACCGCGATTATCTGTACACTTCAGATAAAAGATATGGTCGGTAGTATCACCCGAAGAAGTCAACAATATGATTGTATCGCTCGTTGCCGCCGTTGTTTGCCACGCGTCTTGCGGAATTTGAGTCTCGTATGAAACTGGATCAGCCAAGGCCGCCGGGTCGACAATGTCGGCAAAGCTATACGACTCGACAAAACCATCGGGGTCGGTACCGAACCATGAGATAACCGGTGCCGAATTGAAAACCGAACTATCTTTCGGTGTGGTAGCAAATTCGACCGTAGGTATTTGGTTTGTAGTTACCGAACCGTCGAATTTGCCGCATCCGAATAGTAACGCCATTGCTGTCAGGAGCAGTAACGACGCTTCTACTGCGGCACGTAATTTAGCAATGCGATTATTCATTCGAAACCTCATCTTACCAACCACCTTCCAATTTGTTCGGCTAATTCAGCACGACCGGTTGTAGTGGTAATGTCTGCGTTAAATTCGGGGTCAACTTCCTGCAATGCCGTTAAAGCGGCACTGAAATTACCGACATTGAACCGGCAGGAAGCGCGTAATACCTTTAAATCCTGAAGCGTAATCGTTTCATCATGTTGAAACGTCCAAATCGACGAACGGTCGATAACGAACGTTGCGGCGCTGTCTGAATTTGCGCTGTCCGGACTGCTAAATCGACTCGCTCCATAATAGGCAAATGCGAGTCCGGCGCGGGCATCAGTTGAGTAACGCGAAATGACTAACGCCCGATCTAAATCTTCGACAGCCGCCTGCCAATTATGTGAAGGAGCGCGTGCTTCCGTCCAACCCAAGCCAATCCATCCTTCGGATGCGCCCGGATTAAGTTGTGTCGCCGTACTAAAATTGGATAACGCGGTTGCCCATTCGCTTACTTGAAACGCATCCCATCCTGCATTAATCGACGAGTCGTAGTTTCCGGTGGGTCCCGTAGCTTTACTACTGGACTTACAACCGGTAAGTAATGCCAGAATGGCTACCAGTGAAATTAATTTTTTCATAGGTGAATCCTATTTCAGTAATAGCACTTTACGAACAGCAGAACCGGCAGGTCCGGTTGCCTTTACCCAATAGACACCCGATGCGGCTAAGTGTCCGTCGACGCTGTGTCCATCCCATCGCATGGGATGAGTGCCTGCAGCCAATGTTCCACTGTAAATAATCGCGGAAGTGCGACCTAATAAATCGTAAACTTTGACACTGTATGAACCCGCAGCCGGAACCGATAGCGTAAACGACGTCATCGGGTTGAACGGATTCGGGTATGGTTGTGTCAGCTCAAAACTGTTTGGTAATACAGCCGTTTGTGTTCCGGTCGGTAATGGTAGGATTTTGTAACTACCGGGACCGGTTACCGCTCCACTCGCATGTCCAACTCCACGTTCAAGAGTAGTGACTGGTTTCCATTCGTTGTTCACTAACTTGAAAATGCCATAATTGCTTCTAACGGGAAGGTCACCTTCGAACGTAAGGTTGACAATTCTATCGGTTGAAGCTGTAATGTCGATAGCCGGGCCGACATTATCAGTTGTCTCGTAAGTAGTCAATTGGCACCCGACTGCCCCTCTTCCAACCGGAACATCGACCGTCCACGGGCCGAGTGAAAGCGTACCGGCGTTTATCACGCCTATTCGCTTTGAAACGCGATAAGTGACATTTGCACTGCGGGCAACCGCAGTTAACAATGCTGCACCGGTTTGCGTCACCCGTGCACGGAACATCGTATGAGTCGCTGATGTATCCACCGGGCTAAATGATAGGGTAGTAGGCGTTCCAAAATCCGGTATAAATCTTAATGTATCGAGGGTAATGCTGTCGCTTAACATGTAAACGATTACATCGGGTAAATCGCTCGAAACAGGATTGGAGAATAACACTACGCCTACTTCGTTGATATCACCGGTACCTGCATACGGCCCACCGGTAATACCGGCATCGTTCTGCGGTCCACCTTGAGCCGGTGGGAACCAATAATCGAAATGAGTCGAGCTCGGATCACCGGCATCAATCGCAGGCGCGGTCGGTAAGAGACCGAAATCAACCGTATCCGACCAAAGTGCGGCGGCATTGAACGACGCATTTGTCCGTTCTGAATAAGTCGCCGTCATTAACCGTGACGAGTCGGCAAAGTCACTTGCACCTGCAGTACCGACAATTAGCGACGAATTCATCCGAACTACGGATTGCGAGGTATAAACCACGTTCGAAGAAGTGTCGGCGATATTATTGTAGAAATCGCAGTTACTAAAATCAGCCGTTACATTATCGAGTATCGTGGCTGCTGCACCATAACTTGCCGTGTTGGATTTGTATAAATCGTTTCTTGAATTCACAACCGTATTCTGGCTGAAGGCGTAAAGCACACCACCGGAATTGGTAGCGTGATTGCCGATAAAACGATTACGCGTCATGTTGATTTGGCTGTCTTCAGAATAAATCACAGCACCTTGTTTACCATGATTGCCGGTGAATGTATTGCGCACTAGTGTAACCGAACTTTGGTTCGCGTTAATCGTACCGCCTTGCAGCGCCCGGCCTTTGGTAAACGTACAATGGTCAAATCCAACCGTCGAACGGTATGCTTGTACTAACGATAAATGAGATGCATCGACAGTCTGATCTGAATCAGGTCCGAAAAATTCCGCATAAGAAACCTGATTATCGAGTGAAGTTTCGAAGAAATTCAGGTAACTCTTTTTACAATTAGTCGAATCAAGCCACTTGAATACGACCGGTGTGGAAGCCGTCCCGGCAACAACGAGTTGACCTTTGACTTTCAACGATGCGTCCGGTTCGATTAGTATCTGTGCCCCGGCTTGGATTCGCAGCGAACTCGTACTATCCACAACCACTTCACCGGTGAGAACATACGGTACCGTCGAAGCGTATAAATTGCCGGAAAGTGAAGTCGCGAGATACGTACCGAACGGAACACCTTTCACGATAACTTGGATGGTATCTGCGATGTGATGGTTGCGGCTGTTCGAGTAGATTACGCCGCGTAACGTGTCAAACCCGATGCTTACCGGACTGTAGGTAATTGGAATAAAGCCGCTGTCCGAAGCTTGCTTATATGTATCGGCAGCATTAATAAATAACGGCGGCGTAAAATTTTGGGTCATTGTCGAATGATTGAAAATTACGCTGTCGATTTGGATTTGCTCATTACCGTCGCTGTAAACACGAAGATTGATATTGCGGGAACTTCCCACCGGCACATACCCGGTGGAATCAGCCGTGAGTTTATAAGTCTTTTTCGTTCTTAGTATCGCACCGCGTGATTCACCGACCATCGGCATGGTAATCGTGCTGTCGTTGTTGTTGAAGGTCAAGGTTTCCCGCGAGAATCCCGTTGAATCGGGTGTGTAAGCGAGATACAGTGTGGCGGAGTCGCCGGATGCGATGGTTTTTGTGCGGTGACCTGAAATAAAATGCCCATCAAATCCACCGTTAAAGACACCGGGTAGATCTACACTCGTGATAGATAAACTGGTCGAGCCGGTATCGTAAACCATAATCGGCAACCACACGGTATCGAGAATATTATGTTGGCCGAAATTGATACTGTCGGAGTTTACGACAATTCTCGGATTAATAGCGGTGCCGGTGACCCGCAATATCTGCGTGTGGTAACTGGTATCCCTATTCGTCCATTCCCACGAAATTGTATCGCTAATTGCGCCGGTCGCCGTTGGTGTCCAGTAAATTTTCATCACGATTGTCGTATCGCTGTCATTCGAATTGACATCATAAATCGGAGGTAGTGTTGCAATGGAGACATGCTTTACCGAATCAATCTGGATAGTGACCGTCGAATCGTGAGAAACCAAATTTCGTATGGAGAGCGGGTAATTCCGGCTCGGCACGCGGCTTATATTCTTGATTACTCTCGATTGTAAAAACTGCCTGCCGATATGCTTCGTTTGGAATGCAAGCTGAGTCGGATTGCTTGCACCGGTAATCGAACCGACCGGAAACGATTGGGTCGCTAACGATGTACCCGCGTAATAACCGATGTTTATCCGGTTACCGTTCGGTTGCAATTCGTCGCCAACCGGAATATCGAGATTTCCAACGTCGACAAACGGACTGGTCAAACTGGGGTGCCAAGGCGGAGTCGCATCGAAGTCAGCGGGAACCGCCGTCGCCTGAATATTGTTATTGGCAGGGTTAATACCGTTCCAATACGAATATTCCGACGTAAATGCACTTCCATCACCGACTGTTTTAATTCCGCTGCTGTCGTCATTTGGATTATTTCTTCTCCGTTGATTAAAGGCGAAGATGCAATGCGATAAGGATACGTTTGAACTCGTGCCTATCAGCATCGAGGCACCCATCGCTTGCGAACCGAACGCAAAATCGTTGTGAACTGCGGTTATAAATTGAAACGTGACATTAGAATACCAGTTAGCAATTCCACCACCGCCTTGCAACGAAGTGCAACTGTCGATTAATGCTTCTTTAACTAAGCTGTTCGAAAACCAAAAGTGCATCGCGCCGCCGTAAAAGTCAGCAGTGCATTTAAAGAACTCGACAAATTCGAACCGTGGTGAACATCCTTCTACATATAACGCACCACCGCAGTTTTCCGGCCAAATTCCCTGCGCATGTAACTTTCGGAATTTCGCGATGCGGATTTCGGATGCTGTATTCGCCTGATAAAATCGTATTCCGCGTCCGTAACGTGCCGCGGTAAGCGAATTATCGCTATAGAAGGTAACAGTATCGATTGTATTGGTACCCGATGCGAGTGAATCTCCACGCACGATCAAAGTCGCGTTGCTGCGCACATAAATGGCAAATGAATCGGAGAACACAACATGAACACCGGCTTCGATGAACAAGGTGGAATCGGGAGGTACCGTAACATCTCCGACAATTGTATACGGGTTGTTATCTCGTGTCCAATTGCCAGATGCCGTTCCGGACACATTAATGGACAATGCCGAACCAGCCAAACTAAATAGGAGAATGGCTAAAATTGGCAAAGTATAGACGGAACGTTTTTGATAATACTTTTTCACACTATCCTCACTTCATTGCGTAACTGAGCGTGAAACGATGTAATTCACCGAAGAACCCAATATTTGCTAATGCGTAATCGACTGATAGACCCATCGGCAGTTTGATCCCAAAACCTACAGATGCGCCGTCGGTGGAAAGTCCGCCCTTTTCGTTAATTATCGGATATTCGATAAACGGGTCATTCGTTGTCGGGCTTGCCACATAATCGGACCACGTATTTCGGTGGAAACCATTCATTTTTTTGCCGAGCCGGAACATGAT
>CAZPUW010000144.1:0-7074 GCA_964589795.1 uncultured bacterium | reverse complement strand
ATACGCGGGAAAGCCCAAGTTCGACTTCTATCTGGATGAGATCGAATTGCTCGGTGGTTATTACCTTATCCTTAATTTGATTATGGCCGCGGACGAAATCCTCTTGTGCGCGTTGTTCGCTCACAACCGCCATTTTGATATTCTCCGATGCGAGCGTAATCGAGGTCTTCGCCTGTTCACACTGTGCCTGCAAGTCGCTATCGTCAATCCGAACGAGGATTTGGCCTTTCTCGATACTTTGCCCTTCGATTGCCGACAACTCCACAACCCGCCCCAGTATTTTCGCGCTAACGGTCAAACGATTCGCATCGATGTAGGCGTCGTCGGTGGAAATGATACCGTGGGTATTGCGATACCACATCCATGCACCACCACCGATTCCAAACACGATGACAAGTACGAAGATAATTAATCCGTACGGTTTTTTCGGCGGGGCTTGTTCGTCCGGGATATTCGCAGTTGGTTCAATGTTCGTATTATTATCGTTTGGTTGATTCATGTTGTATACCTTTGATGATTAATTCCGTCAAAAGACTCATTTCTTGTTCGAGCGCTTTGTAATCAAGCGGTATCTTTTTTACCTGATACGCAATTTTTACCGCCCGCAACCGCAATCCATGGAGTGCATGAAGTAACACTTCGGCAACGGCTTCGGGGCCTACCACTTGAAATTGTTTCTTCTTGTTGCCTTCCCGGAGAATTTGGGCAATCAACTCGCACTCTTCTTCGGTGAATTTGCAATACAATTCGTAGGGTACCGGTTTCATCTGCGGAACTTCTTCACTCAGCGCGTTTAAATTCACAACGCCTTTGAAATAACGCAGACGATGGCGGATATAACTAAGTAACTTTTTATCGGCAGCAAGGTCGCTCGCGACAATTTTCCGTAATCTATCCAGAAATTGCGTCTGTTCGCGGGATATCACCCCGCAATACACTTCTTCCTTGCCGGGGAAATAGTAATACAATGTCGCTTTGCCCATCCCGGCATCAGCGGCAATTTCATCCATCGTCACTTTCTCGACACCGTAGTGCGCAAATCGCACTTGCGCCGCGTCAAGAATGGCGGTTTCTTTGGCTTTAGTTAGTTCCGGGGCTTTTACACGCATTGGATTATTCGAACAATTCGGTTTTACAGTCGAGTAAACATATAGAAATACGAGGCGGTATGCAAATCGTTGGTTTGGGGTAATTGGCTTATAGTTGGGGACTTTACAAACGTTTAGTGTATGTACGCAGGAGCATATTTCACTTTTCAATTGTATTGATTGGTAATAAATTGTAACAATCGTAAGAGGTTTTGAATATGTGGTATTTTCTTCGGCATGGTAAAACATCGGAAAACGATTTACATATCGCTCAAGGCCGGCTTGATACACCGTTATCGGATGTTGGCCGCGAACAAGCAGCGATAGTGGCAACGCGATTGTCTTTTATTCCCCCGCCGGAAGTGATTTACTCTTCCCCGCTTCTTCGAGCCAAAGAAACTGTCGAAATCCTTACTGATACTCTTCACCTGCCGGTGGTTTATGACGATAATTTAATGGAATGGTCACTCGGTGAGACCGAAGGGGACACGCTCGAAAACTTCCAGAAAAAGAATCCCGGATTTGAAATACGGTGGAATGATTTCGAATTCCGTTATCCGGGTGGTGAATCAAAACGGGAACTATCGGAACGGGCAATCCGGTTTGTGAAGCGATTGCGAAGCGAATCCCGCGTACCATTGGTGGTAGGGCATCAGGGAAATCTCAACTATGTTATCGTTGAGGCATTAGGGCTTCCGGCCACGGCGGCGATACCGTTCCGGTTGGGAAATTGCGGAGTAGCAATCATCAAACCGGGACAGGTTTATAACCGGTTGGTGTTGTTTCAAGGGGAAGGAAACATGCCGTGGGATAAATGATAAAACGGCGCAACTCTACTTCAGAGTGCGCCGTTCATAAATTGAAATGGTATTTGCTTTCAATGATTATTTCACATACACCATTTTCTTTACCGCTTGAAAGTTCCCGCTCTGAATCCGATAGAAATAAATTCCGGTAGCCATTCTATCCGCCCGGAACCGCACTGAGTGATAGCCCGCCGGCATATAGTCACTTGCAAGCCGAGCGACTTCCTGACCCACTTCATTATACACCGTTAGTGTCGTCATTCCTGCGTTCTTCAAATCGAATCGTATCTCAGTCGTCGGATTGAACGGATTGGGATAATTCTGATACAACTTATACTCGCGCGGTAAAGCTTGATCCGTCACGCCGTCAGAGTCTTGATGGAGAACATGGATGGTTATCGGCACAGTCAACGTCGTACACGCGTCCGTTGTGACAATTAGCGTCGCAGACAAATCGGTATTGAGTTGCGTAGTATCCGGTACGGTAACCGTCACGCTTAACTCGATCGGCGTACCCGGCGAAATTTCTCCTTGTTCTGGTGAAACACTTGCGTAATCAAACAACGAACCGACATAATAAAGCACAGCGGTATTCGGAGCGGGCCAGCTCGTGGAATAGGTCAGATAATTAACACTACTACCAACAATACCGGCACCGATAATCTCTTGTGTACCGACTTGAGTACCGTATTGAACAATAATTTGACCATTCTCATATAATATTATCTGCGCCGAAATTGTACTCGTCTGATCCGAGTAAAAGCTCAAATTCGTGTAGGTGATACATAGCCGGTTCGGATTGGAGAGATTTTCGTACGCCGCTGAACCACTCACCTCGATCATATCGTCGTTCCAAAAATACACACCGGGAGTAAACGATGACGGCGGCCAAACGCTGTAATCACCATCAGAACTAATATTTGTGGAGAACTGGATTCGTCCGTTACTTCCCGCATAAAACTGTGTGTACTGTGTACCGTAAAAACTAAAATTGAATCCAATCGGATACGGGCCAACATGGTTATCATCATCCAATCCGGTAATCGGTGTCGCGTTGCCGGATGGTGTAATCCAATTATAAATCGGCCCGTTGGGCTCGGCGCTATCGATAAAGCGGTAACCGAACGAATCCGGGCCACCGGTAGAATTCAACTCATTAATCGAGAAGTGGCGGGTATGCGAAACACTTTTCGCGGTCATTTTGGTATGGCCGAAATGTGGTGTAACCGCTACCGCAGGTGGATTCGCAGGATGTCGTTGATTCGTAATTCGATTACGCCTGATTTCGAGTTTTTCCGCCATACTCAGATGCAACGGTAAATTTCTGTGAGACCTTGTATTACCAATGCTTCGCTTGCCATGGCTATCGGTTGGATACGAAATAAAGGCACGGATATCGGTCGGCCAATCACCGCTATTGGAAATCACAACCGTTTGTGATGAAGTGAAACCAGTATCGACTATAAATTCAAGCGATGTTGGAGTCTCCGAGGCAGACGGCATATACAGAGTGTCGGTAAACCGGTTTGTATCGGGGAAATTCAACAGGTTTACCTGTTGGTCGACAATCGGATACAGGCATGCGACTTGCATGTGCCGGTTATATGGACCACCGGGAAGAAGCAACGACCAGTTGCCATTCGAGTCGGAAGTTGTAGAATACCGGGGACCGAATGAGATACTCGCTCCCGGTACCACATCGCCATTACTTCGAATTATCTTGCCAACAGCGGCGGCGGTTGGAACTAAAGAGTAAATTTGGATGTTCGAGACATAAATATTCTGTCCGTATTCGTTTACTCCAATCAAACCAAACATAACAGACGGTTGATTCAACGCACCGGTGGGAATTGTAAGTTGCGCCAAACCCGCGCTCGCGAGCGAGGACGGTGGATCGTATTCGTCGCCATCACCGGCAAGCAGTTCGTTGCTTCCACCGCCGGAAGCCCACCTTGACATGAAGTACGTCCATGTGTTTCCACCGTTAAGAGAGTATCCGACATACAATGTGTCGTCATAATCTGAAGATTGGTAACCCCAGTTGAAGTCGAATTCGGCGGAAGTAATGCCAGCGGTGGAAACTATCGGCGTTAGTAAATAATCATGCTCACCGGTATTGTCGATATCCCAATAGTCGAGGTACGCCCACGACGGAGTACCCGATTGCAATTCCCAGCGCGATTGACTGCCACCGATGGAAGTCGATGTCCATCCTTCGGGTGGAAAACCACCGGAAAAATCCGCACTAATCGGGAGCGATGGCGCCGATAATGTAACCATGTGTACCGATGGCGAATATGCGGTTTCTATCGGGGTTGCCGCGCCGTTTCGGGCTTTTACCTGAAATACATACGTTGTACCTCCGGTAAGCCCTGTTATCGTGAGCGTTGGCCCCCATTGTGCGGCGGTGCGCCATACTGTGTTCACACCTATCGCACCGTTCGCTTGAACAAATCGATCACTTACTGAGTCGTGAATCGCGAAAGTCGTGTTTGCCGGATTAATACCATAATCAAGGGTAATTGTTGCGGTAGTGAGTGAAACCGAATCGCTGGTCGGAGTGCCGGGTATATTGGCGAGTGTCCAACCATTCGCTGTGGCGAAGTTCGGTGATAATCCAATCGCATTCTCCGCAAATACGCGGTACCAATAGTGGGCATTCACCGCAAGTCCGGTATCGGCAAACGAGCGGGTTCCGGTATCTGCGACCGCAGGAGCGGTTGCCAATACTGTAAATCCGGTCAAACCACTTGTAGAGGATCGGCTAATCGGGAAGCCGGTTTCGTCGGTAGAATTATCCATCCAGTGTATCGTCAATCCACTGGTAGTGGAGCTATCCGATGTTACCAATGAGTTTGTCGGTGAAATTGGTGCAGCACCGTTTGCGGTAGTAAATCGCCAAACCGGCCCGGTTATCGAATCGGAAGTATCATGAACTGTTACATACCAAAAATATTGGGTATTCAGTAACAGGTTCGCCGTTATGGTATAGTTGTTTGTAAGTATGCCGGTTGCTATCAGCGTATCGGGCGGATTAACGGTATCGCAGTACACATTGTAATGATATGCACCAATGCCACCATGTGCGTTGGTCCATCGCAACGTTACATTAATTGGCACATTTATCGCGCTGTCGGCGGGAATGGGCGCCGATACCGGACCAAGCGGAGTAGTAATGGTAAGACGCAAATTCGGACGGTTGTCATTTACTGTGAGCGCCGTTGTCGATACCGTCGCCCAGTTAACGGTATTGGTAAGAAATTGCGCATAAGACGAACTATCGGTTGAGTGCCGCCACGCATTACTACCGGTGGTGGTAAGCGCAACATACGAGCGGAACAAAACCATCAGGTTGCTTGTATCGGAATAGGTGAATGGTGCCGTCAATGCAAATGATTGCCAGCCCGCAGTAAAATTAGGTGCTGCGGTACTTTGATAGACAAGGGTTGCAGCCGATGATAGTGATGCCCACGTCGCACCGGTCTGAATCATCGAATCGGATGTTTCCACCATCCAAATTTCGATAGTATCTATCGCAGACGCGTTCCAGTTGCGCGCGGTACCGGCAAACAATCCGACACTCGTAACAGGGCCGCCAACGCCAATTTCCGACGCCCGGTAAATCGCGGCAGATAAGCAGTAGCGGTTGTTTTTGAAAAAGGGCGGGGTCGCGGTGGCAGTACCCGTTCCAATTTGGAGGAGCGTATCCAATTCATCGATTGATTGGGTGTGCGGTTGATTCGGTGCCTCGTAAACATGTTTGAAACTGCGGGTCGCGGCGGATTCTCCCACCGAAACGCAGACAGTCAAAATCAGAAACAAAGCAGACAATAAAATGGAAAGGCGAAACGAAAAAACCGTACCGTGGATCATGGTGGGATCTCCTCAATAGATGCAAAGTAGAATTTTAGAACTCGTCTGAAAAGATTGGAGATGACGTAAGGTGTAAGAAATGTATTGTCAATTGGCGTAAAATCAAAGAAAAAAACGGGTTTTTTGATTTTTCTTTGTGGTAATGCTTACTCTTGCTTTGAGCTTGAGTTTAGAGAAAACGGCGGGCGATTCCCGCCGTTTGTATTACGATTGTGAAATTATTATTTCATTAAAATCATTCGTTTCGTGTCAACTTCTCCTTTTGTACGAAGGGTGTAAAAGTAGGTGCCGGAAGGAAGGTGCGAAGCGTCTAATTGCGCTTTGTACGCACCTACCGCTTGATTCCCGTTTACAAGTTCGGTAATCCGTTTACCGGTAACATCGTATACCGAAAGCCGGACATTTCCCGCGCTCTTTATATAGTATGCAATCTCGGTGGTCGGGTTAAATGGATTGGGATAGTTCTGACTCAGTGCCGATTGTTCCGGCAATTCATCCGGTCCCGCCCGTGGTACGGCGTTCACAACATTCGAATGAATGTGCTCCACCCCGTTCATATCAACATCGGCAATCCGATAGAAATACCGTATCCCGTTTTGTACCTGAGTGTCGGTAAAATTGTAATCGTGCGGCGTCGAAACCGTTCCATGCCCATCGACCTGCGCAATCCGGTTACCAACTTGGGTTGATGAAGTGGAACGGTAAAGATTGAAGTGGGCATTATTCGATTCTGTCTCGGTATGCCAATTCAATACTACTTTCTTGTCACCCCCCATTGCTGTGAAAGATGTCATCTCAACCGGCAGTAAAATATTATTTACTTCCAACGACCACTCGGTGAGCTGGGCATTGTTTTGGTCGACATTCCAGATATTGAGAACCCATGGTGAACCATCAGTCGAATCGCCGGCGAATGTTTGAAAATCATCCTGCGAAACCTCCTGATCAGGTTGAAAGTAACCGGTAAAAGGATTTGTCGCATTGACAAGGAGGTTGGGAGCGCCATCATCAAGAATTGTGTTCGTTATATCAGTACCGTTACCGCGATATAAAAACAGATCGGTATAGAATGTCCCGTGAGTAAGACCGATACCGATATTGGTTGTATTCGCACCGGTCAAACCTATTCTCACCCGCAAGCGATTTATAAACGTGTGTTCCGGTATGTTGATATTAAAAAACGATTGTACCTCACCACCGGGAACGAATGCCGGAAGCTCGGAATAGATGTATGACGGCGAGTATGGTTGGGCAAAAACCGAGTCGACAAGAACTGCACAGATAAACAGCAATACAACGACAATGAG
>CAZPUW010000143.1:0-7124 GCA_964589795.1 uncultured bacterium | reverse complement strand
ACCCGGTCAATACGTGCATTTGAATGGCGACAAATATGGGCCGACGCCGTTACATCTCGAAATGCCGATTGGAATTTATCGCATAGAATTTACCGAATGTCCGGGTTATGACACTCCGGCACCCCAACAATTTGTACTTACGAGAACAGATTCTTCTTCGATCCGCGCGGTGTACCAAAAATTACATGGCGAAGCTCAGTTTGCTATCGTTATACCCCGTGGTGCGGACTTGTTGGATGTCGGTAAGTTGAGCATTGAAATAGATAACCTCCCGTTTTATCATGGTTCAAATGCGGAAGCATCCACACTGTTATGGAATCATTTCCCGGAAGGTGAACACCATGTCATGGTTTCGTACGATAACCTAAGTGTGGAAACCGACGCAACATTTACTTCGAATAAAGTGACTCCGGTTGAATTGCGTTTTGACCGTGTTTTCTCCCAAATAAAACCACGATTGCGGGTACTCGATACCGAACCGCAACAATTCTTCCGTAAGCACTACGGAAAAATCCTAAGTTTCGATTAAGCAAATGAGCGAGCCGGTAAGGTTGAACAAACTACTGGCGGAACGGTTCGGTATTGCGCGTCGCAAGGCCGATGCCGCTATTTCCGAAGGTCGTGTTACCGTGGACGGTCGCCGTGCTGAAATTGGCGAACGGGTCGATCCATCGGGGCAAAAAATCGTATTCGATGGTAAAATTTTACCTGATTTGACCAAGAGGTTTTCGTTTGCTTTCCATAAACCTCGTGGTTACGTTACTACATTACAAACCAGTCGTGAATACGGAAAACCGATATCTGAATTGTTACCGCCCGAACTTGGGTTAAAACCCGCCGGACGGTTGGATACCGAAAGCGAAGGGTTATTGATAGTCAGTAATGATGGCTCATTGATAAATGCGATTACGCACCCGCGGTTCGAACTTGAAAAAGAGTACCGTGTATTCACCGAACAGGAAGTGTACCAATCCGAAGTAGACCAACTGGAATATGGAATCGAATTGGATGATGGTTGGTGCGAACCAGACCGGATACAACAGACCGGTAAACGGGAATTAATCATTGTCATTCATGAAGGCAGGAAACGGGAAATCAGGCGACTCATCAATGCGGTTGGACATCATGTGTACCGTCTAATCCGAATCCGAATTGGTGAAGTTGAATTGGCTGATTTACAACCCGGCGCGTTACGTATTTTGACCGAACAGGAAGAACAATCGCTTCGACATTGATTGTGAAAATTGCATTCTAATTTATGGCGAGTTTCAATAGGTTTACATGCCCCGAAAACAAAAACATGCTGCACCTAAATGGTTCCTATTCAGTTTCGTGACTGCAATAGGAATCACTTTGGTGATGTATGCTACGTTTTCACCGATGCCCGCGCCGAAAGAGCGGGTAGTGCTTCGGGTTGAGCCGGGAATGGGCGCGAAACGCGTCTCTCACGAGTTAAAACAACTCGGGTTAATCCGCAGCGAATATATTTTTCGAATGATTATCAAAGTGCGCGGTTCGGCAAATCGCATCCAGCCCGGAATTTATCCGTTCGATAAGGGATTGACCCCGTTGGCAGTGTTGTTTCGGTTGGAGAAACCCGGTGGGGAGGGTGGCGAAGTAAGATTCCTCGAAGGGTGGACGATAGCTCGGTATGCGCAGGAATTGAAAGAAGTCGGTGTCGATTCCGCTGAATTTATTGCCGCTTGCCACGATATCAAATTGTTGCAACAGTTTCACATCGATGCGAATTCCGCTGAAGGGTATCTATTCCCCGACACTTATCAGATGTTGCCGGGTGTCATGCCGCGGGAAGCGGTGAAACGAATGTTGACGCGCTTTCGTGAGATTGTGCCTGACTCACTCGATTCATTGGGTGAGGAATTTGGTTTATCATTACATGAAATGATAACGCTTGCCTCTATTATTGAATCGGAAGTGCAACAGAAACCGGAAGCGCCGATGGTTTCAGCGGTTTATCATAACCGGCTGCGAAGGAACATGTTGTTGCAAGCCGATCCGACAATTCAATACATCTTACCCGGCCCGCCGCGCCGCTTGTTTCTTCGTGACCTCGAAATGGAATCCCCGTACAACACCTACAAATATGCAGGACTCCCTCCGGGCCCTATCTGCAATCCCGGTAAGAACGCCATTTACGCAGCTTACCATCCGGCTGATGTCGATTATATCTACTTCGTTTCCCAAGCGGATGGCAGTCACGCCTTCAATACGACATTGCAGGGACATCTGAAATCGAAAGTTGTACTCGATTCGGCGCGGCATGTCCTTTCGATGCGACGTATTGCCGAACGCGATTCTATTAAACGCGCCCGTACCGCTGCCGTACCCCCGAAAGTCCCCAAAAGTGCCCATTGATTTATCTTCGCTGAATGACAAACAAAAAGAAGCGGTACTCCACGATGAAGGGCCGTTGCTTGTCGTTGCTGGTGCCGGTTCCGGTAAAACCCGCACAGTAGCGTTCCGCATAGTGCGGCTTATCGCCGAGAAAAAAGCGAAGCCGTATGAGATACTTGCCGTTACTTTTACCAATAAAGCCGCCAAAGAACTCAAAGAACGAATCACCGACTTGTTATATACCACTGGGAACCTGAACCCGAATGATGGGGAGGTGCAGGCATGTACCTTCCATAGATTCTGCGTTCAACTTCTGCGCCGGTATGCCGACTTGTCGGGAAAATTCAATCGTTTCTTTCAGATTTACGACCGTGATGATGGTGAGAAAATCATCAAAGCAATTCTAAAAGAGAAGAATTGGGAGAAGGATGGTTGGACACCGGGACGTTACTTGTCGGCGTTCTCCGATGTAAAAAACGAAGTAAGCGACCCTGAAACGTTATCGGTACGGTTTCCCAAGAATGAAGAGATTTTCGAAGTATTTACCGAGTACCAAAAGCGGTTACGCAAAGCAAATGTACTCGATTTGGACGACCTGCTATCCGAATCCTACCGGTTACTTGCCAGCCACGAACAGGTACGTGGCTATTTCCAAAGATTGTATAAGTTTATTCATGTCGATGAATATCAGGATACGAACCGCGTACAATTTCTCTTATTAAAATTACTGGTGGGTAACCAACGCAACGTTTACGCTGTAGGGGACACCGATCAAGCAATCTATGGTTGGCGGGGTGCCGACATACGCAATATTCTCGAGTTTGAAAAGGATTTTCATCCTGCGCATACAATTCTTCTCGAACAAAACTATCGCAGCACACCGGGTATCCTTCGCATCGCCAATGAAGTAATCGAGCATAATCGTCAACGTAAGCCGAAAAACCTTTGGACGAAATTGGGTGAGGGGGAGCGAATTCGACTGCTTCACAGCGTCGATGGCCGGGCAGAAGCAGAAGCTGCACTCGAATGGCTTATCATGCCACCCAATGGTGGCAGTGCCGCTATCTTATATCGAACGAATGCACAATCGCGGGAGATGGAAGAAGCGTGTGTTAAACGGGGAATCCGTTACACTGTGGTTGGTGCGCTTCGGTTTTATGAACGTCGTGAAGTAAAAGATGCACTCGCATATTTCCGGCTGTTATCGCAAGCGGAAACCCCAGTCGAACCGAACAACCTGACGCAACTTGCCGCAGTTACAACCAATGCGCCGGATGACTTGGCATTCGAACGTGCAATCGGAATGCCGCCCCGCAAAGTTGGTAAAACGAGTTTAGATAAGTTGAAAGAATTTGCGAATACACATAACATAACTCTTTACGAATGTTCGCAATATGATGAGTTGAAACAAGAATTTGGCGGACGCTGGCCGAAAGGGCTCGATACTTTTATCACAGAAATCAACAAGCGTCAGACGATGATAAAAGATGGAATTCCTGCGGAAAAAGTGATTCGTCAATGGATAGAGCAATGCGGTTTTATCGAACATTTGAAGAAGGAAGAGGATGGCGACGACAGGGTCGGTAATGTTGAGGAACTTCTAAATAGTTTTGATCGATTTCGCAGCGAGTTTCCTGAAAGTGGCATCACCGCGTTCCTCGAAAATGTCGCATTAGTAAGCGATATCGATATTGCTGACCCGAAAGAAAATGTGCTTGCACTGTTGACGATGCACTCAGCGAAAGGTCTTGAATTCGATCAAGTCGTCGTTGCCGGAATGGAAGAGGGTTTATTCCCCTTAATCAACGAAGATTCTGATGCACATGATATGGAAGAGGAGCGGCGGCTCTGTTATGTCGCGATTACGCGTGCCCGTAAACGGTTGGCATTGAGCCACGCGGCATTCAGGGCGCGGTATGGACGCACCGAACCGACATCACCTTCGCGGTTTTTCAATGAAATACCGATATCGGAATTGGAAGGGGATTCGTTCAGTATCCGAAAGGTTGCGCCACCTAATACAATAAGCCGGAGTGTTTTCGTAAAACATAGTGCATCCCTTCCTAAGTTGGAAAAAGTACCGGAAATAGCCAATCCAAAATCAAGTACGAACGGCTATCAATCCGGACAACGTGTAAATCACCCAAGTTTCGGGGTCGGAAAAGTAATAAATTGTGTCCCTTCCGAAGGTGGGTACAAAGTTGTTGTCGATTTTAAAACGGTGGGTGCAAAAACAATTTTAACCAAGTATGTCGCACTAACCCCAGTGGAGTAAAACGTTGAGTCAAGTCGAATGGTCGGAAATCGTCGAACGTGCATTGCGTGAAGATGGCACGTACTCCGACGTAACCACATTGACATTCGTACCGGAAGAGGTAACGGGTGTCGCTGAAATTTTAAGTCGTATTGAAGGTGTCGTATGCGGTGTCGCCGCCGCCGAAGAAGTATTCAAACAATGCGGTCCCGGTATCCAACAAAAATGGTGGGTCAAAGACGGCGACCATGTAACACCCAATCAGCCGTGGGTGCAACTAAGTGGCAGATTGCGTCCGATTCTTACCGGCGAACGTACCGCTTTAAACTTTCTGACTCATTTATCGGGTATTGCTACGCTGTCCGCTCGATTTGTGGAAGCGATAGCGGGAACGAATTGCGTTATTCGCGATACCCGTAAAACTTTACCCGGACTGCGCGATGCTGAGAAGTATGCCGTTAGGTGCGGTGGCGCTGAAAATCACCGTACTAATCTTGCTTCCGCCGGATTGATAAAAGAGAACCATCTTGTTGCCGCCGGTGGACTACAAATCGTTCTCGACAAACTTCGCACCCACAAAAAGAACGGATCCAATTTCGAGTTGGAAGTGGAAACTATTGACGAACTGAAACTCGCACTCGAGGCAAATACACCGGAAATACTTCTTGATAACTTCACGGTCGAACAAACAATCGAAGCGGTAAAAATTAACAACGGTCGTGCGATTTTGGAATCATCCGGTGGTGTCACGCTTGAGAATGTTGCTTCGTATGCTCGTACTGGTGTGGATAGAATCTCGATTGGTGCGCTCACCCACTCGGCAAAACCACTTGATTTAACGCTGTTGGTTCGACATCGAGACGCGATGAAATGAGTCGAACTCCGATTCTTTTTGTCTGGCACTTCCACCAGCCCGATTACCGCGACCCGTGGACAAAAAGCCCGTCCCTTCCATGGGTGCGGCTGCATGCAGTGCGTGGTTACAGCGATGTGCTGACGGCATTCGAGCGGGGTGAATCGCGTTGGACCATCAATTGGTCGGGAACGTTACTTGAACAATTGCAATCATGGAATACCGGTGATGGCGCCGATACCGCCTACCATCTTGCCCGCAAACCGGCGAAAGAGTTGACGCTCGAAGAACGTGTACAACTACTTTCAATTTCGTTTTGGGCAAATCCCCGCACGTTCATCGAACCCATTCCTCGCTACAAGACACTGTTAGTCAAACGTGGCGATTGGAAGACAGAACGAAATCACAGATCTATCGCAAAAACATTCAGCACACAAGAACTGCTTGACCTACAAGTTCTTTTTAATCTCGTTTGGTGTGGTTTTACTTTGCGGTGTACCCCGTTGGTGGCGTCGTTATTGGCTAAAGGAACACACTACACGGAAGAGGATAAACGGAGTTTGCTCGAACTTCATGCGAGCACGGTAGCGGGATTGTTAGAACGATACCGCACTGCTTCCGCGGGCCAACGCCTTGAATTAACAATATCACCGTATAGCCATCCGATTCTACCGCTTATTATCGACACCGACATTGCCGCGGAAGCGATGCCGGATGAACCGCTACCAAAACCGCCCTACCGCCATCCTGATTTAGCAAAAGTTCAACTTGACAAAGCACGACTACTTCATCACGAAATTTGGAAAACAGTTCCCAAAGGGATATGGTCGTCCGAAGGGGCAGTTTCGCCTGATGCACTGGAACAAGCGGTACAGCAAGGGTTCCAGTGGACATTGACCGACGAAGGAATTCTGACCCGTAGTTTGCATCATGAAGTTACTCCCTCCGAACGCAACCGGCCTTACCGCATCGAAACCACAAGTGGTGCAATGAACATTTTTTTCCGTAATCGTGATTTATCCGATGCGATAGGGTTTCGCTACCATTCATGGCGGGCGGAAACCGCAATCGCCGATTTGCGGAATCGGTTGGAAAAAGAACGCACCGACGCACTGAATGAAACGGTAACCATTGCGTTGGATGGAGAGAACGCATGGGAGAATTACGACGACGGTGGTGAAGGTTTTCTGACCCAACTTGCGCAAGCTTTTATCCGCGAAACCCAATGGCGGACAGCAACGCCAAGTGAAGTACTCTCCGACACCCAAGCCGTTCCGCTGAATTATTTAGCAAGCGGTTCGTGGATAAATTCGAATTTCCGGGTGTGGGTCGGTGATGCGGAAAAAAACCGTGCATGGCAACAATTGGAGCGAGCAACACAACTTTGGAAATTGTTGAATGGTGTAAAAAAAGTAAATGCGGAACATCATGTATTAGCAGCGCAAGCGTCCGATTGGTTCTGGTGGTATGGTGATATCAATCGTTCCGAGAATGATGCTGACTTCGACCGCCTTTTTCGGGGACATTTGGCGCGTATCTATGAAATAGCCGGTGAAACCATTCCCGATGACCTTTTAGTACCCGTACGTTCCGGTATAAACCAGAATGCGACGATGCCGCAAGCGAAGCTCCGTGTTGTAGTCGATGGACGGGAAACGGCGT
>CAZPUW010000142.1:0-7150 GCA_964589795.1 uncultured bacterium | reverse complement strand
GTAACATTTAACGTCACGCTGCTAAAAGTCAATTGTGCTTGCTTCACAGGAAGCTTCGGATTTTGTTCGTCGTATGTCAGATACAGTGATGAACTTGCGGTCCAATCCAGCGGAGCCCCCGCTACAACCGGTCGATAGTCAGCAGATGTTCCCGTCAGCGTACCCGTATTGACCCCCATCGGTTGTGGTAACTGTGGTAAATCGGTGCCGCCGAGACTATCCGCTTTTTTCGTTGTGTCCGGTTTCTCTGCTTCTGCTTTCGGACGTTTCCAGCTAAATGAGAAATTCGCTGAACCGGATAAGAACCGTAGTGGTGCAGTATGGTTGTCGTTATCCCAATAGAATTGATTCGCGGTTCGTCCGACTTTATTGACCGGGTCTGAATAGACGAATTTGTAAAAACTGTACGTCGAAGAAATATCCACACCCATGTTGGATAGTATCCCCGAACCACCCGTGAACGGTGACGCTTGCCACGTCATGCCAACATTACTCCACTTGAACGAATCAGCGGAGAATGTATATCCGGTCGATACATTCCATGTGAATAAGTCGATTTTTTTCGTCTCATCCCCTTTTTCGTATCGTGCCTGAAACACATTATTTGCCCCCATCGACATCCCGAACACTCTCGTACTGGGTGTTACTCCGACGGCAGTACTTGCCCATGGATCGGAGACATATTCTCTTCCTGTTCGCGGATCTACGAGTCGTTGCATGATACCGAATCGACGGTCGGCGAAGTTCGGTTGATAATTAATACCGATATTCGGAGTGATTACATGGCGGATGCCATTCAATCCGAATAACCCTTTCGGGTCGAGGAAACCGTAAATTTTCGTCCCGACACCGATACCCGTGGTGAATGTGGTGCGATTATAAAATCCGCGTGTTTTCTTGCTTGCAATTGTTGAGTCATTCACAAAATAATTTTGTGTTATTTCCGGTACCCAATCATCGGTAATCGAAAGACTCGGGTTTACTGTAAAGTAAGACAGTATTTTTTGCGGGGCGTTGAGATTGGAAGTATGCCGGATGTATTGTGATTTCAAGCGATACCAATATGGAACAGCATTTGAATCAATCAATGTGGTATCGCGGCTACCTGTTTCGGTATTGTACAAAGTCATGTGGTAATCGTACGTTGCCGTCTCCCACCATGCCGGCTCAGGAGTGGTCACTGTTCCATCGGGATTAATGGTCGCAGTGGAATCTTTCTTCGGAGGGCCGCCGAATCCGTTCACGATATCACTCTTCCCTTTCGAAAATAAGGGCCCCGTTCCCCAATTGAAGGATAGCGAAGGCATCGTCAACGAGTAATTGCGGTTGCGAATATTCTGTGTCGCTGTTAAACCTGCCGACATTGACGCTCTGCTATCCACCCAGTTTTTCGTCAGGTTGATATACGAACTTGCTTCTTGCTGAAGGATATCGTTCAAATTAACCAAATTCGTTTGTTGCAGTCTTTGATCACTGGTATAATACACATTGCTGTTAAGATGGAATGTCGGATCGAAATCCTGCGAATGTTCCCAATGAGTGTTCCAACTGGTAATGCCGGTTTCGTGTAAATAGCTACCGTACACCCGTCCGTTCAAATAATAACGTTCCGCATAATTATTCCACATATTCCAAACGGTACCCAACCGTTCGTAGTAATCCATTGTAACCTGCGAATCCCAATAATCGCTTGGTGCCAGATAATAACCAAGATGTTTGAAGTAACGTCCCGAACCGGAAGATTCACCATACGCCGGGAAGATTAGTCCACTGTGCCGTCCCGGTTTGAGTGAGAATATCGCGAATGGAGCTATCGCAACGGGTACATCGCCGAAGTAAAGTTCCACCGGTCGTGCAATCAGTTTATCGTGGTACACCAGTTTCATGTATTCCGAGTGAAAATGATAGTGCGGTGGTATTTCATCACAGGTGGTAAAATCGCCCGACCTGACATACATCACTTGTGGCTCTACTCGCTTTAATGTATCGCCACGGTATTTTCCCTGATCGGTTGCCGAACTACCGGTAAAGACACGCCCCTTCTGTGTTTTCAAATTCATCTCCATCCGGTAGCCGTGCAAGCTATCCGCAGGAGAAGCGTGATCAAAAAACAGTGGGTTATCCACAATCACTATCGTGTCGATTTTCGTACCGGAAGTATCGGTGTACAATGTGTCGGGACGCCCTTCCGCAAACACCATGTTATGGTCCCAATCGACTTTTATCCGGTATGCCGAGAGTGTCATCGTTTTGTAATTCACCACTGCCCGGCCCGTAAGAACAGTGAGTTTATTTTTAGCATACATCTCGATTTTGTCGGCGTTGTATGTCACCACGGTATCGAGGTCGGATTTTTTTGTCGAGTCGGTAGCGGTCGTATCCGCTTTATGGGTGCTATCCGGTATTACTGCGCCGGTCGATGGTTTGAGAGGTAATTTAGTCGTATCGGCTTTTTTTGTCGTGTCGGTTAGCGGCTTACCGATAAACTCATAACTGGGAAATTTACGGGTGGTGTCTGAATTCTTGGTGCTGTCGGGTACGAGATTGCCGTGAAAATCGATTTGAGGAAATTTGTGCGTGGTGTCAGGAATAGTGCTGCTATTCGGCTGAGTTGGTGCTAATTGTCCGAAGACCGGAACAGTCATCCAACTACTCGATAACAGAATAATGAGAAAAGCAATCAACGCTGTTTGCTTTTTGTGCAAATATTTCATCCAAGATTCGTAAGCGCTAACCAAACTCACTTCTTATCCTTATCATCCGTAGGGTTGTCTGCGTTTGGTGGATACCGTTCCGGCCACAGTGAATGCAATCGTTCTGCAATCTTCGCTTCGTTCCCGACATCCTTCGGGAAATAAAAAACCTTATCCGTTATCCCTTCCGGTAGATGATGTTGACCCGAGAATCCCCCAAAGTCATGGTCGTACTGATACCCTTTATGGTATCCCATTTGTTTCATCAATTTCGTCGGAGCATTCCGTAAATGAAGTGGTACGGGCAAATCTCCCGACTCCGCGACTTCCGCCGATGCCGCTTCGATGGAAGCATAGCTCGCATTCGATTTCGGGCAAGATGCTAAATATGTTGCCGCTTGTGCCAACACGATTCGTGCTTCGGGCATTCCTATACGATGTACGGCATCGAAAGCCGTTGTCGCTACTAAAAGCGCCAATGGTTGCGCATTACCGATATCTTCGCTGGCAAGCACAATCATCCGCCGTGCGATAAACAACGGGTCTTCACCGCCTGCCAGCATCCGCGCCATATAATACACTGCCGCGTCAGGGTCGCTTCCGCGCAGTGATTTGATAAACGCACTGATGATATCGTAGTGCTGTTCGCCCTTTTTGTCATATTTCGCTGAACGCTCTAGCGCTGCCGTTGCGACCAAATCACGGGTAATCCGCAGATGATCCGCTTTTGGTTGCGAAGCCGCTGTCAGTTCGACCGCTAATTCAACGGTATTCAGAAATACCCGCGCATCACCACCGGCAAGGTCAAGCAACGCTTCCCGCGCATCGTCATCCAACTCGATTGTGCGTTCACTCAGCATTTTATCGGTAAGAACACGGTCGAGTAAAATTTCCAAATCGTTCTGATTTAGTGGATAAAACCTCAGTACCCGACACCGCGAGAGTAATGCCCCATTGACTTCGAACGACGGGTTTTCTGTTGTCGCACCGATAAGTACAACCGACCCCTCTTCTACAGCCGGGAGCAGAGCGTCTTGTTGGGCTTTATTGAACCGGTGGATTTCATCGAGAAAAAGTACCAAACCCCGTCCTTTTCCCGCTAACAATCTCGCATGGGCGATAACAGTGCGGACTTCGGCTAATCCGACTTGAACGGCGGACATTTGGACAAATTCACGGTCAAAGGCATGTGCGAGGAGACGTGCGAGGGTCGTTTTGCCCGTTCCGGGATCCCCCCAGAACAGCAGCGACATCGGTTTTCCCCGCTCAATCAGCTTTCTCATCACAGCGCCCGGCCCGACAAGGTGCTGTTGCCCGACGAATTGCTCCAACGTCCGTGGACGCATCCGCTCGGCAAGCGGTGCATCGACTGCTGGCTCAGAGGGTTGGAACGGGAGTTCCGGGAGAAGTTCCGGGAATAGTTCAGACATTGGTAGAAATGTAGCGAATGTACTATCCACGGCAAAACGTTTTAATCTTGGTTTATTCTCCCGGTGCCCGGCAAGTTAACACTCAACTTTGTCTATCGCTGGAACAACGACTAACTTATCGGCATGAAATTCACCTGCTTTCTTATTTTTTTGCTTTCGGTATGTATCCCGTTGTCGATTTATGCCCAACCTGTAGTTGGTGGGCGGATTGTCGCGATGGGCGGTCATGCCGGAGCACTTTCTTCCGACCCTGCTGCTATCTATGCCAATCCTGCTACCGCCGGTGGCATCGGAACCATGCAAATCGAAACTTTCGTTACCGATACAGCCGTGCGGCTACCCGATACGTGGGGTATTGCCCTTCGAAACCCGCCTCAAGACCAAAAGGGGGGTATCGGAATCCTTTTTCTTCGCCATCTCCTTTTAGTCGATTCGAACCAAATCCGTTCAACCCAACTCGATTTAGCCATTACGGATAAACGAATAGGTTTCCCTGTAGGTGCTGGATTAAAGATTGTCGGTGAACAACCCGGACTTGGTAAACGCTGGACGTATGGTTTTTCGCTCGATCTCGGTTTTCTGATTTCATTAGGTGGATTAGAATTTGGTGGTGCGGCGAAAGACGTGATGGGGATGCGGATACTTAGCGAACCGCGCCGGTTCGAAGCGGGTGCCGCGTATCAAATCAATGATTTCTCATTTACTGCGGGTATGGGTACGCAGGAAATGTCTGCCCGGACTGCGCTCTATCAGGCGAAACGGACTTGGGGCTACGGATTGGAATGGCATGCACTCGACAACGCTTTGATTCGTGGTGGAAAGTTTATGGAGCAGGGACGGCAAGGCGAATCAATGGGGTTGGGTTATACTACGACTGAAAATGGCGTTATCATTGCATACTCCGCCCGACGTTTCACCGACGATCCTAAAAACATCACACACTGGCTTTCTTATACATTCTCCGCGTCGGTCTCTTCTTCCGGTAATTCACCGTTCTAACCGAAATAAATCAAACATTGTTATTCGGATTGTTTCTGCTTCTTCGTTTCTTCTTTTTTCCAACCACCCATTGTGTTTAATTCATTCGTAAATGTAACCCACTCTTCAGGTGACAAAGTTTGTGGTCGGCGCGATAAATCGAAACTGCAATCAAGAAAACCGGCGGGGAGTGGGGGACGAATCGACGGTAATGTATTGCGGAGCATCTTCCGGCGTCCCGCATACGACGAACGAATCAATGTATTCAACAATAACCAATTATCGATTTGTAGCGCCGGTTTATCGAATGTTACCCGAATAATCGAGCTATATACTTTCGGCGGTGGTTGAAATGCCGATGGCGGTAGAGTAAATAATATTTCTACGTTCCCGAATAATTGCAGGAAAGTCGATAACACGCCATAGTCGCTGTCACCCGGTTTCGCCGCACATCGTTCTGCTACTTCCCTTTGTAACATCACCACCATCCCTAACAACTTGGGACGTGACTCATCAGGTTGATAAATCTGCTTACGTGCAATTTCTATCGCACCAAAAAGTATCGAGCTTGACAAATTGTATGGCAAGTTCCCGAACAAAACGAACGGACGCTCGAACTCCCTTGTCCATTCGATTTTGGTTACGTCGTCGTGCCTCAGTACAAAACCGGGATGTCCTTCGAACGTCCGCCAAAGATGATCCGCCCACCGTTTATCCACTTCCACCGCGACTATCCGTTTTGCTCGTTTCAACAAACTTCGCGTTAGCCGCCCGTCACCGGGACCAACTTCGAGCACATCAAGTACGTCAAGCCCATCCCATGACCGCGCGATTTTATCAGCATCTTCGGGATTTCGTAGAAAGTGTTGCCCGAGTGATTTTAATAATAAGTGGGACATTCAGTTCTTTTCTTGTTTACTCAATTATTTGAGTGTTCGTTTGTCGTTCCGACACGTTCTTGTTTCGTAGTGACCATTTCCACTGCGATACGAATTGCATTTTTCATTTTATCGGGATTCGCAACCATCTTTCCCGCGATATCAAACGCGGTGCCGTGTCCCGGGCCGACCCGGAGGAATGGTAACCCTAACGATACATAACAGGCTTCTCCCTTGCTCAATAAAGTAACCGGAACAACTCCTTGGTCGTGATAGAATGCCATCAAACAATCGTAACTTTGCCAATTCAAAAAGAGTATATCGGCGGGAATCGGCCCAAATGTATGGATACCCTCACGCGTTGCTTTTTCTACGGCTGGACTAAGCACTAATGCTTCTTCACGGCCAAACAATCCACCGTCGGAAGCGTGCGGATTCAGACCGCACAGTCCAATTTTCGGTTCGGAAATTCCGAACCACTCTCCCATTGCCCGGTCGAGTACCCGTAGCTTTCGTACGATTCCATCGCGGTCGATTGCATCCGCAACAGTTCGAAATGACCGGTGAACCGTGTACAAAGCAACCCGTAGTTTCTCCCAAAGAATCATGGATACAGCTTCATCCGTCTCAGTAAACTTTGCGAGTAACTCGGTATGTCCCGGCGACGGAAAGCCATCCAATAACAGCGCTTCTTTCGATACCGGGGCAGTAACCAAGGCATCGGCCTGACCACGAATTGCCAGAGTTGCCGCTTCCTGAATCGAGATTCCGGCGATATGCCCTGCTACGCGGGTAACTTTTCCGGGTGCAATTTCACCAATAAGATTTTCCGGTTCCCAAATCGGTATGCAATTATCGTCACTGGGAATAATATCGGGTGTCGGTAGTCGTAATAGTTGGAGCGGCTTTGATAATCGCTGGTTATAATACGTAAAAACCGAATACGGCCCAATGAGAATAGGACGAAAAGAGGCGCGAAGCGTTTGGTCGGAAATGGCTTTCAAAACAATTTCCGCGCCGATGCCGTTCGGATCGCCAACTGTTAATGCAATGATAGGCAGTCATTTCATATTCAGGTTCGCCTATGAATTGTGTATCATTCTTGCCGCGCCGACTTCGGGCGGATATATCGGATCGACAACTTCAATCGTTCCGATATGTTTGAGTTCGA
>CAZPUW010000141.1:0-7171 GCA_964589795.1 uncultured bacterium | reverse complement strand
TGAGTTCGATGAGTAATTCTTCCCGAAGCGCCGTCGGATTCGCTATCACACCGCCGCTGAATGCGGTTTGTTTTACTTCTTCCACACCACCCAACCGTTCCTGTAGTACGACAAGATGACGGGCAAGATGCGACGCCGCCAACCGGATTAATCTGCGGGCGATAACATCCGTGCGCGAAGTATCCATCACTATTGGGGCTAATTCGCCAAATCGTGCCGCCGTCCAATCGGCGGAATAAATAATCGGAATAACATCGATGATGGCTCTGATTTTGAAAAAATTACATATACTGTCGGTTAATTCTGTTGGCTCACCGCGTTTATCGTGGGCAAGCAGCGCACAACGAATCGCTTCCCTTCCCAACCAACATCCGCTACCTTCATCGCCGACTTGCCAACCCCAGCCGCCGACCCGTAACGGATGTAATATCGAGTGAATTTTACCGAAAGCGATAGAACCAGTCCCGGCAATAAGCAACATACCCGGCCCGCCGTCGAATGCGCCATGCAGTGCAATAGCCGCATCAATTTCGACGGTAACGGAAACCTTCAGCGCTCGCTCCAACAATATTCTGAGTTTATCGCGCTCGGTTTGCTTGCCGGCGCCTGCAATACCGATGCAAATACCGACGATACCTTCGTCGTACTCTTTACGTAGTTCCTGACAAAGCGACTCGATAAGATTTACCACACCATCATAACCGATGCGTTTTAAATTCCCCACACCACCGTGCGCGGTCGCCAGCACTTTCGTGCCATCATAAGCGATTGCTTTTGTTCCCGTACCACCGCAATCAATTCCAACAATCATCCTGATTATGCTCCGGTTTTGAGTAGTTCATTGATTCGTTTACGGCGGATAATCGCCCGCTTCCTCGATTCCGTTTTCGACCAAATTTTCAAACTATGGTGTCGCAGGACATCGGTATTATCGGGGTGCCGTCGATAATGGTATAATACTTCTTTTAGCCGAAGAATGCGATGACGTTCGCCACACTTCAATATCATATCGTAATCTTCGCCGTAACTCCCGAAGCTGACTTCATCGAATCCACCGTTTGCCATCAGGAAACTTTTCCGCCAAATTCTCGCCGCACCGGCTCCATCACGCCGCAGGATATTGTTCCGGTTATATTGCGAATGGGTAATGACACCAAATTCTGGCATCGGTACCCCTTGTTCATCCACCAAATCGTAATAGCTAATTGCCACTCCCGCTTTCCGGTCGCCGTCCAATGCCGCAACTGCCCGTTCCAATGTATTTTCTGCGTAGGCATCGTCGCTATCGAGTTGAGCAAGATAACGTCCTTTCGCGGCAAATAACCCGTCGTTTAATGCTTCGCCAATGACATTCGTTTTCCGTTTCAGTAATCGAATCCGTTTGTCCTTCTCCATTAATTTCTCGACAACTTTAACCGTATCGTCGGTTGAAGCATTATCTACCACGATGATTTCAAAATCGAGATAGGTTCCCGATTGAACTGATTCGATTGCGCTCCCAATAAACTTTGCCCGGTTATATACGGGTATGACCACGCTGACTTTTGGTTCTCCGCCACTTTGCGGTTCATCCGGCGGGCATTCGATAATCCCATCTTCCCCTTCCAACCAGGCACCGCGACGCTTTAACGTGTCATAAAAAACCGATTCGATTTCCGCTTCTTCCTCTTGTCCCATGAATAGATAGGAAAAACCGCCTAACTTCCCTTGACCCGGAAAATAAAGTTTCGCGGCTTTTTGTTTTTCTTCTTCCGTCATTACCGGTGCATCCAGCGATTGTCGAACCAATGGCTCGGCAATATGTAGCGCTTGATATTTTTCGCCGAACCGCAAACGCAAATCATACAATGGTGCGTATTTTAATCCATTACGAATGCCGCCTACCGCATTTAGCGCATCGCGAACAATCCATACGCACGGGCCACGATCTTCCCGCTCGGTAATGTCCCCTTTGTCTTCCAACAACTCCATCAGCCGTTGTGTGTCACCTTCCAATAACTCATAGTCGGTGAACGCCCACCCGACATCGCCGCGGGTGCATAGTAACCGGTCGATACGTGCGAGTGCGTGTGGAACAAGAGTTGTTGTGGTCGGTAACAGACCAAGCAAAGGTGCTTGTGAAGCAGTAAAAAATTGCTGAAGTAATTCTCCTGCACCAGCACCATCTCGTAAATCCAACCGGTGGCAACGGGCATCAGTGGGAGGCATTCCCAACGACCAAGGAACAAATAAACCAAATGACGTTTCGGTCTGTTTTTCGAGTGAATGCCATAGTGCATCCAGTGTACCCGGTGCGGGTAGTATTAAGAGATCGAACCGATTCTGCATGTAAATACCTCTGATAATAGTGGCTATGCGTTTGCAAGAAGTGCACACAAACCGTTATTTTACTACAATGTATAACATCGAGCAAACAGTTTCCTTTTTTTTACCGTTGTGCCGGTTGCTTCGAGGAGTTGTTCTTCTCTTTCTATTGACTCTAACACCGCTGCTATTTGCTGAGGAACATCTTCAGGATTCTACCGGCCCTAATGCCACCCGTCCTTTGGTACTGGTACTTTCCGGTGGAGGGGCGCGTGGTGTCGCTCATATCGGTGTGTTACGCGTCCTCGAGCGGAATAATATCCATCCCGACCTAATTGTCGGTTCGTCCATCGGTGCCGTTATTGGTGCTTTGTGGAGCAGTGGTTATAGTGCAGATCAAATCGCTGCTACTTTCCGGGCATTCGACTGGAATACACTTTTTTCCGATAAAACCCGTCGCAATGCATTGTTCTTAAGCAAACGGGAGTATGACCAACCCGGATTACTCACACTCCGGTTTGGACCCGGGGGGCGTCCGGTAGTACCTACTTCGATAACCAACGGACAAATCCTCTATACCAGTTTCCGGCACCTCTTCGAAGATGCGCCGTTCCAACCTAACCCAAGTTTTGATGCGCTTCGTTATCCACTGCGGATTGTCAGTTGTGATTTATCGACCGGCGCCAGAAAAGTATTCGATTCCGGCGATCTTGCTATCGCTTGCCGCGCGACGTTGAGTTATCCGCTATTCCTTTCTCCGGTGCCAATCGACAGTCATTTGTATGTGGATGGCGGAGTTGCGGAAAATCTTCCGACTACCGTAGTACGTGAAATGTCACCGAATGCATTCATCATCGGTGTCGATTGCACAGCCCCCATCAGCAAGCAAGATATCCCGGATACGCCTTGGGAAGTCGCTGACCGGGTTACCACAATTCTTCAAATCGACCGGAATGCGCAAAGTCTTGCCAACGCAGATATCTTGATACGACCTGAAGTATCGGCATACTCATCGACCGACTTTACTATGATCGACACGCTTATCGCCCACGGTGAACAATCCGCCGAACAGGCGTTGCGGCAACTTCCAGTGAATAATTTGAGCCGGCACGAAGAACCGGCTTCAAAGAAAGTAACGATTGTCGGTTCGACGTTTAAACCCAAGGCAATACAATCACTCGAACGACCACTATCCAACCGGTGGGAAGAATATTATCGCCTCGCGGATGTTTACCGTAAAAACAACTGGATTAACGGCTATATAAAAACCATCGATCATATCGACGATAGAACTTACTACACATTGCAACCGCCGATTTTGAAAGACATAGAAATCGTCGGAACATCCCGGACGTATGCAAATTTGATGAAAGGGGAATCCGGTCTCAAAATCGGTGAACCACTCCACCGGAAAGATTTGGATCGTACTGTCGAATACCTCTACGGTTCCGGTATGTTTGAATTTATTTATCCGGTTCGTGAAGCTGTTCCCGGTGGAATCAAATTGACATTTATCGTCGAAGAACGAAAACTTCCCGTACTAAGGTTGGGTGCCGGGTACGACAGTCACCGCGGTGGCAGTGGTCAAGTCCAGCTCTTGTATGATAATATTTTCGGTATCACGACACATGGTGTCGGTACCTTTCAATTTGGTGAAAAAGATGTCAGTGCCGGATTGCGTTTTCACGCCGACCGTTTGGTAGGCAGGGTAGGCGCCGCAGATTTTGAATTCAGTGGTTCCAAAACCGATTGGCCAAGTTTTCCTGTCAGTCACTTAACCGCGATTACTTATCGCCGGGTAGGGGGAACTGCTTCGGTTGGACAGGCAGTCGGGCGATGGAGCTTACTATCCGCTGGCGTTCGCGCGCAAAGGATTACCGTCGAAACGTCTAATGCGAAATCCATTTACTCAATCGCACCGATATTTCTCGAATACACGCTGGATACTGAAGACGATTCTCCGTTCCCCACCTCCGGACACCGATTGCTTACCGCATGGGAGACTGCGCAGGTCAAACAGATTTCGGACTATAGCTATACCCGGTTTTACCTCTATCATTCATCTACTTTCCAACTGACCAAACGGTTTGTCATTTCACCGCAGGCAATCGGTGGTTTTAACAGCTCCTCTTCGCCACGTTCTGAATGGTATCGTATCGGCGGGCCTTGGGATTTCTGGGGTCTTGCTACCGGAGAACGTGAATCGCGCAACCTTGGGATGTTCGCCGTCACTGGCAGGTGGGACTTGATTTCGCGGTTAGTCGCTGATACCTATCTGGAACTTCGCGGCAATGTCGCAGTTCTATCCCAGACGAAAGACTTTCAATGGCAACGAGGTGAACGCATCGTCGGTGGCGGTGTCGGTATTGCCCTTTCGACTTGGCTTGGACCGATGCGATTAGTCTGGGCTTGGGCAGGAGACGACATACCTACGTCAAGGCCGATTGTTTCGGTTTCGTTGGGTAGTTCGATACCCAATCCATTAGGTCCCCGTACAATCTTCAAATAATCATATTTCCGAGCTATATTTGCCATAAGTAGCTGTTCCTCAAGGAGGAATTGATGAAAAGTTGGGTGTGGTGGTCATTATTACTGATGGTTAGTGCTGGTATCGCATTTGCCGATTTACCGGACGGAGTATGGATTCATTACTCCGGCGGCCTCCGCGGTTCGACTGACCCCTGCGGTTGCCGAATACCGATGGGTGGTATCGCACGCCGGATTGGTGTGATAGAACGCATGGAGAAAATCGCGTCCGCCGATTTACATTACTATGTCGATGCAGGTGAATGGCGTGAGTTGGGCGATCCCGTCAACGGAAGTTTGAAAACCGCTGTCTTGTTGAAAGCCATGAAAACCGGCCCGTTGGCGGCGGTAAATGTTAGTTTGCGCGATATGATGTTCGATATCGGGTTAATTGATTCCCTATCAAAGGCCGACTCGATTCCGTTTGTCTCGGCAAATTTACGTATCGATACGTTACAGGAACCGTTGTTCCCACCGTATCGCATCGTAACCGGGAAAGTGCGAAACAAAAAGATTTCTGTAGCATTTATCGGTTTGTCCGACCCTTCGTTCATACGTTATTCGAATCGAAAACAGGGTATCGTCGCACTCGACTGGATACTGGTTCTGCGTGATTTGAACGATGAATTAAAACAGAAAAATGTTGATGCTACCGTTTTATTGACCGATGCAACTCCGGGTCGCTGGGATTCGCTCATGACCGGTTCCGCGCCGTTTTCCCTTATAATCTCTTCTAGTTCGGAATGGAATTGGAATACACTAACAGAGACAAAATATGGGCCTGTCATTTCGCCGATGCCCATCGGAAAACATTGGGAAGCCGTTAAATCTACCGGAAAAGAAAAAACTGTCTGGCTTGCATCCAATTCCGAACTAACGGCGAAAGAACCCGAAGCGCCGCAAACCGCAAAATTAGTGACGGATAGAAAAAATAAATTCATCGGCGCCCAACCGGCAAAAGAGGATGTGAGTCTTAGTCCTCCATTGAATACAATTCAACCGGAACATCATACGGTAACGATAGGCAAATGATGCAAAGTTCGAATGAAGAACAAAACGAATTAATCGCACAAGCGATGAACGCCCGTAAAAATGCCCGGGCAAAATACTCCGACTTTGCCGTCGGTGCGGCGATTCTAACCAAAGATGGAAAGATTTTTACCGGCTGTAATGTCGAGAGCAGCAGCTACGGTTTATCGATTTGCGCCGAACGTGTTGCGTTAACCAAAGCGCTTTCCGAAGGCGCGGATTCATTTTCCGCTATAGCGATTGTCGCGGATACCGTTCAACCAGTCTCGCCATGCGGAGCTTGTCGGCAGCTATTGCAGGATTATGCACCGAATGCCGTCGTAATTATGTCCAATCTCCATAATGAACGTACCATTAGTTCAATTAAGGAACTTTTTCCTTCGGCCTTTGATGAAAGCTATCTCAAACCACGGTAATAATTAAATGAGTACAACTCAACCAAGCGATTCAAAAAACAAATCCGATTCCAAGCGTGGCATCTTAATTGGCATCGCCGGCGGTACGGGCAGCGGTAAGACATTAGTTGCCAACTCCGTATTCGATAAACTCGGAAGCGAAGATGTCGTTGTCTTGCAACAAGACTCTTACTATCACGACTTGGCGCATTTGCCGCAATCGGAACGGATAAAATTTAATTTCGACCATCCACAGGCGTTTGAACGCGACTTGATGATTCGCGACATCAAGGAACTACTTGCCGGTAGAACAATTCAACTACCGTTGTATGATTACTCGACGCATACCCGGAAAAAGGAAACTCTCGCAGTCGGACCGCATCATGTTATCGTTCTTGAGGGAATTTTGGTACTTGACGATCCCGACCTGCGTGACTTGATGGACATCAAAGTGTATGTCGATACCGATGCTGATATTCGTTTATCCCGACGTATCTTGCGCGACATCAAAGAACGCGGACGAGACATCGACAATGTATTACGCCAGTACGAAACGACGGTAAGAATCATGCACCTTCAATTTGTCGAACCATCGAAACGGTACGCCGACATTATTATTCCCGAGGGGGGATACAATCTCGTCGCAATCGACTTACTCGTGACCAAAATCCGTGATTTATTGAATCGGAGGGAGCGGGTATGAACATTATTCGCACCGATCACGGTTGGTTGGAAGTAATCGTCGGCCCGATGTTTTCCGGTAAAACTGAGGAGTTGATACGACGATTACGTCGAGCCGCAATCGCCGGTCAGACAGTAGCTGTATTCAAGCCTGCAATCGATCAACGTTACGACGCCGGTGATATTGTGTCTCATAGTGAGTTGCATCTGCCATCGTCACCGGTTACCAATGCCGA
>CAZPUW010000140.1:0-7197 GCA_964589795.1 uncultured bacterium | reverse complement strand
GGTATTTAACTGGATCGATGCCTCGTCAGGAACGGCGGGTCCTACCGGAGATGATGCCACCAATGGCCCATTTACGCTACCGTTTTCTTTTCCATTTTTTGGTCATTCATACACGAATGCGTGGATGTGTACGAATGGTTGGATAAGTTTTGATAGTACTGCGAGTACCGCTTACGGTAACGACCCGTTGCCTACGAATCAGTTAAACGCAATGATTGCGGCATATTGGGGTGATTTAAATGTAGCCGGCGAAGGAACTACCCGCTTCCTTGCGGATAATGTAAATCATCGCGCAACTTTTGCTTGGTCGAGTGTCCAATACATCGACAATAGTGCAAGTGTATTTAATTTTGAAATCGTACTGTCGCAAACCGGATCGGTTTTGTTGCAGTATGGAGTCATGTCATTAGCAGGTTCTTCACCATCGAATACAGTTGGCATCCAGAATACGACCCGATTGCGTTGGCAACAAACCGGTTATGATACGACGATTGCTTCTAATTCTGCAGTATTATTTACTCCTAACGAACCGTGGGTTAAGTGGTCACCACTAACATTTTCCATTCCGGGTGGCGGTATTGCACCGTTGACATTGACTTTTGATGCGCGGACCCGATCTGCCGGTAGCATTTTAAACACAATCCTACACTTCCAATCGAATGCAACGAACGCATCGGTAACTGTACCACTGCAAATGATGGTGCTGGATCATGCGGCACCGGCAACGCCGGTAATTGTAAATACCGTAGAATCCGGCGATACCGTCCGACTTACTTGGAATGCCGTTCGCTATGATTATCTCGGACAGTTATTGGCTTCACCTCCGATCTATCGAATCGAAGAAAATAATTCCAACCCATTAGGTACCGTCGATACGTGGAGTCCGATAATGTATCAGAACGATACCGCGCGAGTGATACTGTTATCGGGAGTGACAAAAAGCTATTTTCGGGTAGTAGCGGAGATTCTTTCATCGAGTGACCGCATCCATCGCGGAGCGATTTATCCTGCGTATCTTAATGCTACCGGTGTATTGGTTTTACCACCACAAACACGACAATAAAAAAACCGCGAATGCTTATCCGCGGTTACAAATCGATTTATTAATTCTCACATTAAGGCATGTAGTACCAAATTGCCAACAGCGCGACAATCGTCGTACAAATCAAGTTAACGCCCGCATTCGAAACCGGGAAACCGTTGGTTAGCTCCCCTTTTGAACCGCAATGAAGTTTGCGCTCACCGACCAATCCGCAAACCGGGCATCGGTAATTCGCTTGTAACGTTCCGCCGAGTATTGAATCGAGAATATTGCCAAGGAAAGCGTAGAGCGACAGTATATGTTCGGAACCGCGAGGAAGCACTTTGAAATAAGTTGCAAGCCAAGCGAATAGAATCGCCGTAACGCCGCCAACCGCAAGCCCGAACAACGTCACACCACCACTCATACCCGGTTCCAACGGTTTGCCGAAAAGAAGTTTGTATGGTGTTCCACCATAACGGCTCCCTAATTCCGCTGAAAGTGTATCGGAAAAGGAAGCGCCTAACGATACCACAATTGCCGCCAGCAGAGCCCGTTGCCAAAGCGCATCGCTAAATTGCGGTAGTACGAGTAGAAAAGCCGATAGTCCGGCCACTCCTGTTGTTGCGAATACCTGAAACACCGTTCGAGCGCCGTGTTGGTCGGATGCGGAACTATTATTCGGATGCGGAAGGTGGGCTAGAATTCCACCCGATACGACAAAAAGGAGCAATAAACCGAACAAAGGCAAACCACCGGTAAAAAGAATTACCGATACTGCTACACCACCGGCTATCGCACCACCGCGTGTTATTGCGCGTAACCGGAATGACGCATACGCAAGAAAGTATGCAGTGAGAAACGCGATATAGAAATTATGATTGTAGGGATATGACCACATTGATTCGACTCAGCTCATACGAAAAAAGGGGCGTAGGAAATACGCCCCTCTTTATGTCATTATAACGATTACATTACCGCTTGTAATGCCTCTTCCATCGTTTTACGAATGATAAAAACCGTGGAGAGATGGCTGATATCGAGCAATTCCTGAATGTCGGCGGGTACGCGCGTTAATGCCAAATTCGCGCCGGCACTGCGGGTGGAAGTTAAAGCGCCGGCAAGTGCACCGATACCCGTTGAGTTCATCCATTGCACCTGAAGCAAATCTAAAATTATTGCTTTGGTACCTTGCATTAACTCACCGCGAATCAAGTCAAGCAATTGTTGGTTTTCGTTTCCGCCCATCCATTTGCCGGCGAGTGCAATAACCATTACTTCGCCTTGTTTACTGGTAGTAATCATATTCATAGAGTTCTCCAAAAGTTCTGTTACCGTTGTTACGTGCTTCCGGTAATGGCTACAAAATAAGTTGTACAATTACGGAAAACAATTGTATTTTGAATCTATCCTAAAAATCTTCAAAAAACCCAAACAATTCCATCATATAGTCCCTAACGGGAGGAACCATGAACATCAGATACCAACAACATTTTCGAACAATTGCGCTCTTGGCATTCCTCGTCATGTTGTCCATCGGGTACGCCTCACCTAATTTTGTGAACCTGAATGAGGCGAAACGGTATCGTTTTCATGCCGACCATAAACAAATTCAATCACTCGAACTCATGGTTCATGGCATTATCGTCGATGAAACCACAACGTTTGATGAAGCCGTAGTATGGGCAACCCCGCTGGGATACAGCAATCTTCTGACTGCGGGCTTTGCTCCAGTAGATGCGCCACTCCCGTTAGAACCCGATTGGTGGAATTCCTATCCTACCGCACAACAAGTCTGTGATTCACTCGTCGCACTCGCGGCTCGCCACCCCCAGTCCGCAAGAATTGACACGATTGGTTATTCCGGTCTCAATCGTCCGTTAGTAGCGATTACCGTTGGCAACAATATTAACCAAGCGGATTATCTCAACCTACCCGGTATTATGTTAATTGGTACGATTCATGGCAACGAAAAACCGGGAACGCCGTTATTGATGAATTTTGCCGAGTGGTTACTTGATTCCTCTGCAACGGATTCACGAATCAGTCGTCTGATGTCGGAGTGCCGTGTTCATATTCTTCCCTTAATGAATCCCGACGGCTACACTGCCAACCGCCGCCAGAATAACGCCGGTGTCGATTTAAACCGCAGTTTTCCATGTAAAACAACGACCGATTCACTCGATGATACTACCGGTCGTGCGCCGGAAACTCAAGCGGTTATGATGTGGTCTCATCAGACAAAACCATTGTTGGGCTTGAATTTTCATACCGGATCGACTGTCGTGAATTATCCCTTCGACAGCGACATCGATGCTCAAGCCGGGTCGTCATTTCCCGCGCAACCGGACAAAGATTGGTTCATCGCCGCCGCCGATTCGTATGCGGTTTACAATCCGACACTTTGGGCGAACAATACCGCACCGTTCCAGCACGGCATGGTAAATGGAGTGACGTGGTATCAGGCGAACGGCGGTCTGCAAGACTACCACACCCGCTATTTGTATTGCCGCCACATGACGATTGAGATAAGCACACAACAACCACCACCGGCAAGCGCACTCGCCGGATTATGGAACGATAATAAGTTTTCGATTCTGGCGTATTGTTCGCTAATATGGCAGGGAGTTGACGTGAATGTCGACTTAGTTGGAGCACCAATCTTCAACGCAAATACATTCGGCGATTTAATGCATCCCGGTTTGAAATATCAACGGCTCGGAACTTCACGGATTTGGCGCTTTCTGTTACCACCCGGTTCGTATCAACCCCGGATTTACCGCCCATATGACGGCACTACTTGGCTCGAGGCAGGAAATCCTTCGTTAGCTTTTTGGGAAGCTCCCGATGTTGTCACTGTGAATACGCTTACTTCGGATACAAAAATTATGAGTAGTGGTGGAATTTATGGAATTGCCGGTGGTACAAACCCGTTTGAGATAGATCGTCATCAACCGAATCGTGTGTCCGTACCTCTCGACTCTTGCATTGCTTCCCCATTTGAAGATTTGCAGCAAGCTTGGTATCCATTGAATAATTATGGTTGGTTCGGTACATCTGAAATGTGTGAAGTGGCAATTGATTCTTTCGGTTCATTTACCGAGCGGAATTGGATTCTAAATGATACTTTGGACAACGGCGTTTATTTTCCCATCACTCCCGGTTACTACGTTGCCGATGGTGGTGAAGTTTCCACACGGGTAATCAGTTCCCAACCGTTCGCCTCTTCAAATGTCGGTGGTAGCGGAACTGCTCTCCAATACACCGTCGGTGGTCGCTCCGGTGGAGGGTTTTCCGATTCTCCCGCAGGGTACTACAGCAATAATCTCAATAACACATACACATTTCCCCCGGATACCGTCAGCGGATTTGTTTTTCCCGGTGAGTGTTCCGCATTTATGCGTTACTCTTTCAGCTATCTCGGAAATATGGAGAAGGGGTACGATTATTGGACTATCTCGGTTCGACAGGATTCCGGTGCTTTTGTTCCGGTAGATACGATAAGCGGTATTTATACGAATTGGACGATGTGGTACCACGATTTTCCATTAACGCACGATACGACAATTTTCCAGTTGCAAATTCGTGTCAGGAGCGATGCTACGATTAATCGCGACGGTTATACGATGGATGATTTTACTTGCTCGATGTCGCAATACATCAATGGTGCCGCCGCACCGGAAGCACGATTGGGCATACCAAAAGCTTTTTCATTGACGAGTTATCCGAATCCGTTCAATTCTACAACCCGGATTGCGTTGTCGTTGCCGAAGAGTGAGTTGACGAAAGTAACTCTCTATGATGTGTTGGGTAGGCAAGTGATGGTATTGGGTAACGGTAGGATGTCGGCGGGAAATCACGTATTCCAATTGAACGACGCGAAACTGACAAGCGGCGTCTTTTTTCTCCGCGCGTCGCAGGGCACCCAAGTGCGCACGCGGAAAATTGTTTTGTTGCGATAGCTCTAACTTATTTAAGTTATCCCGCTTTCACAATAGGTACGTTCATGCGGTCGTACGGTATCGGTTTACGCACGGAAGAGTAGGGGTAGGTGCAGAGGTACGCAAGCGTCCCCTTCCCGTATTTTTTATTTAGTGTGGCTACCGATTTGATAAGCTCCGCCGACCGTTCCATCCGGTCGTATTCTCCGAAGAGGTCCGGCTCGGTAGCACCACGCGGATCGATATCGCTCATCACGCCGCTTCCGCGATACAGCACCCCCCTGCGGAAGATGCGCCAGAACCCCTTATGAAGTGCACCGATAATAGCGGCATACTCGTTGGTGGGGTATGCAAGCGAGAGCCACGTCGCATCCACGGTGAAATCCTTCTTGCGCAGAAAGTGCCCCACCCGACTGGTGTGGAGATTCTGCGTTACCAATAATCCGATAACTTTCAGCGCATGATACGATAGCGCACCGAAAATCACATCGGGGTCGGTCGTCTTGAGTTCGTAATTCGATGTGCGCGAGACCGATTTCGGTGCGACATACTCGGTGTGAATCGGCGACATCACATGGCCGTGAAGTTCGAACCATAAATCCATTCCATGTTTGCCGAGCCACTTCTTGATGACGTCGAGCGGTGTATTGTAGAAGTCGAGTGCAGTGCGGATTCCGGCGCGCTCCATCACAAGGTTGAGTCGTCCGCCGATACCGCAAATCTCATCCACGGCACGGTCGGCGAGAAAACCGTGCAACGTATTTTCATCGGCGACAAACAGTCCATCCGGTTTTTTGTAGTCGCTGGCGAGTTTCGCAATCGTTTTTGTTTCGCCGATTCCGACCGATACCGTTAGACCGACTTCTTCGCTAATCCGCCGTTTAATCAATTCACCGAGTTCCCACGGTGTCATATTGTAGTAACGGTCGAGTCCGGTGAGGTCGGTGAATGCCTCGTCGATGCTATAGACTTCGGTGAGTCCGCCGATATCGCGCACCACTTCGAAGATGCGGCGGCTCATTTTACCGTAGAGGGCGAAGTCGGCGGGAAGGAATACGGTTTGCGGGGCTAATTTGCGGCATTCCCATACGGGGGTGCCGACTTTTACGCCGAATGGTTTTAGTTCATAGGAGCGCGCAATAACGAATGCATCGAGCGACGAGAGCACCGCCACCGGCCTTCCCACCAGATGAGGGTGGGAGAACCGTTCGCAGGCGACATAAAAACAGTCCGCGTCGAGATGTGCAATAAGTGTGCGCATAAATATCGGGTGTTAGGTTTTGGATAATAGGTTACACTCACGCTGAAACATACGGCAATCCAATTACCGCCCCTCTGTTTGAAAAGGAATTTAGTACTCTGATGCTGTTTTCATTACCTTAAGCATATTATTTATCTATAAAAACTGCAGTTGTTGCAACAGCATTTGAAAGTATCCGGTGACAAAGCAATTATTGATATAGCCATAAACCAGCACAATACCAAAAACGGTAAAGGAACAGAAAACATGGCGAAAGGTCTCGACGCGAAGCATGCCATTTGGTATGTTTTACTATTCGGACTCATTATTCGTATTATTGCTCTTTATTTCGCTTCGAAGTCTCCGCTTGCAAGCGATGCCCTTTCCTATCATATAATGGCGGAGCACTTAACTCGTAACGGAATTTTTGTTCCATGGTTTCCGCCCGGACTTCCCTACTATATATCGCTTTGGTTTTCTCTGTTCGGAATCAGCGAATTTGTAAGTAGGATTTCGATAATCGTTCTTTACGCCATGACCGCCGGAGTTTTGTATTTGCTCACCTTGAAACTGTCGAACCGGAGAGCGGCCAATATCGCGGTTTGCATAATTACCCTGCTTCCCCAGTTTGTCCTTCAATCAGTCGATCCGTTATCCCAACTGCCAACTGCCTTATGTCTTCTTTCCATGGTGTATCTCTCGGTATTGTTGATTGAAGCCCGTTCGAAAACGATAGTTCGTTTTGCCGTACCGGTTATCGGTTTGGTGTTGGGCTGGGCGGTCCTGGTTCGCCCCAGTTGTTTGGTTTTGACACTTGTTGTGCCGTTGTACTTGCTCTACCGGACGAAACGAATATGGATAGGGTTGTTGCCATTCCTCATTGCAGTGGCGATTCTCTCCGCATGGTTGTACAAAGCGGACAAGATGCTGGGGAGATTTATCGCAATCAATGAGGCAAATACCGCTAACTTTTTCTTCGGCAACAATCCCTATAC
>CAZPUW010000139.1:0-7238 GCA_964589795.1 uncultured bacterium | reverse complement strand
TGATCGAATTCGCTTTCTTCAGCACGAGAATAATCTCCAAACCGCATCAATTCATCACGTAATGGTCGAATCATCTGGCTGTGGCAGTTATAACACCCTTCGGATACATACAAATCGCGACCGGTGAGTTCGAGTGGTGTGTAGGGCTTAATGACCGTTTGAAATACAGGTTGCGGTTTTGCGGTTAATAATAACGGAACGATTTGGACGAGCCCTCCGACACTCACAAGAATCGCTGCCAGTAATGTTAATGTGACTGGAGCTGTTTCGATGTAGGTATGGAAGAAAGAACCCCCTTTTACTACCAATGCGCTCGGTGTCAACGCCGGGGCTTGTGCGATTTCATCGGCAAGTTCTTCTTTCCGTACTCCCCGTGAAGTTTTCCAGAAATTGAACGCCATCATAATTACACCGGCGAGGTACGCGCCACCACCAATAACCCGCAGATAGTACAATGGAATGATGGCATTAACTGTTTCCATCCAATTCGGATACTTCAACAATCCATCCGCGTCAAATGCTTTCCACATCAAACTTTGGATGATACCGGCGGTAATAATCGGAATGTAATAGAGAATGATGCCAATTGTCCCTGCCCAGAAATGCGCTTCAGCCAATTGTTTGCTGTAAAGTGGACGACGCCATAATCGCGGCACCATGAAATACAATGTGGCGAATACCATAAATCCAACCCAACCCAATGCACCACTGTGAACGTGACCGATGGTATAATCGGTATAATGTGTAATTGAATTGAGCGACTTTATCGCCATCATCGGCCCTTCAAACGTCGACATACCGTAGAAGGTTACACTAACGGCTAGGAACTTGAGGATAGGATCGGTTTTCAGTTTATCCCATGCACCGCGTAGAGTTAGCAATCCATTCACCATCGCACCCCACGACGGTGGCAGTAGCATCAGTGAGAAAATCATACCAAGTGTTTGCGACCATTCCGGAAGAGCTGTATACAGCAAGTGGTGTGGCCCTGCCCACATGTAGATGAAAATCAATGCCCAAAAACTGATAATACCGAGTCGATAACTGTATATCGGACGTTGTGCTTGTTTCGGCACATAATAGTACATCATACCAAGGAAGGGAGTGGTAAGGAGAAAGCCCACAGCGTTATGCCCATACCACCATTGCACCATCGCGTCCTGCACGCCCGCATATACGAGATAACTTTTAAAGAAGCTGACAGGGATTTCAATCGAATTGACGATATGTAAAAGTGCCACAGCGATAATCGACGCCATGTAATACCAAATCGAGATATAGAGGTGTGGTTCGCGTCGTTTGAAAACAGTACCGAAGAAATTGACAGCAAATGTTACCCAAAGCAATGCAACCATAATATCGAGCGGCCATTCTAATTCAGCATACTCTTTCCCGGTAGTAATACCCGAAACAAGCGTTAGTGCCGCACCGACTATCAGGATTTGCCAACCCCAGTAATGAATCTTCGAGAGTTTGTCGCTGAACATTCGCGCTTTCAATAATCGCTGACCGGAGTAGTAGAATGCTGCGAATATTGCATTACCGACGAAAGCGAAAATGATGGCGTTGGTGTGGAGTGGGCGAAGTCGTCCAAACGTGATTTGTGCAATGCCGCTGTTCACTTGCCAAAATGCTAATTCGAGAGCTATTACCAACCCGACAAGCATTCCGACGATGCCCCAAAAAACAGTGGCAATTATGAATTTCCGGACGATGGCGTCATCGTAACGGTAGGTTTCCATTCCGACCCTCTTGTATTTATTGCACTAAACGATTGCGTAGGCAAAGTAATGTTTTAGAACAAGCTAAGAATGATACTTTGATACAGCGTAAAATTCAAACGAGAATTTCGTTTTCAAGATTTTAATTCATCACAATATTACCGGAATTAAAATTGTACAGGTCACTCGTAAATAAAAATTTTGAGTTGATGATAACATCAATTTTATCACAAACCTATAAATAGTCAATTTCACAAATCGAACAAAGTATGGAATTTGTTGTCAAATGTGTCAAGAATGTATCATTTATCGTTTCAATTACTTATAAAGAGAGATATTTGAAATGTGAAATAAGTCGCAATATCTTGTTTTAACCATACTTCAACATTGCATACAACTAAGAGGCAGTCTATGTGGCATATCTGGCCGGAACTGTTATCGGAAAAAGGAAATAAGTTATTCAAGTCCGGTGACTACCAAACAGCGATTGAATACTACCAACGCGCATTGATAATGGATCCTGATTTTGTTCAGGTGTATGTGAATCTTGGAAACGCTCTCACTCACATCGGTGAGTTAGAAAAAGCTGCCGAAAATTATCGAAATGCACTTCTGCTTAAACCCCGCCAATGGGATGTGACCATCGATCTTGCCAACATCTATCTTCGATTGGGTGAAACTGAAAAAGCGATTGACTGTTTCGATACCGTTTTGTCCGTGTCGCTCGCATCAGTAAAACTGTTGCCGAAAGCATGTTCCGGTATGGCGCTCGCTCTTCAACAAACGTCCAATGAAGAATTGGCGAACGAATTTTTGAACGCCTCACATTTGATGAATAAACTTTCCGAGCGTCAATCTTTCCGTCCTGTTGCGGAATTACGATCAGATTTTGCCTGAACTTCGACCGGTGGCTTATCATCTAATAAAATCCTGCTTGCAGGAGTTTTCATATCGTCGAATTGTTTGTGTTTATTCGCCCACAAAAATCCCGCCACTGCCACCAATGCCAACCCAAGCGATAACGGTAACAATACGTAGATTATGTCCATTTTAGAAAATCCCTGCGTGTCGCTATATACAACGAAGTCAAACTGCTGAGTGGCATCAAAATCGCCGCCACCAATGGGTTGATATGACCGGTGAGAGCAAGTGTCGCTCCGACACAATTATATACGAGCGCAATCGTGAAATTGATGCGGATGCGGGTCATTGTTCGCTTTGCAAGCTTCAACAAAAGTACGACCGGTGCTATACCCGGTTCGATTAGAAAAACGTTAGCCGCTTCCCGCGCGACTTCTGCACTACCCGCTGGACTTATCCCGATATCGGCTACCGCTAACGCTGCCGCATCATTCACACCATCACCCACCATCATAGTCGATATGTGTCGTTGTTGAATCAATTCGTTGATATGTTGTAATTTGGTTTCGGGATTGACCCGGGATTGATACGATTCAATTTGAAGCTCACTTGCCGCATTTGCAACCGCACCATTCGCATCACCGGAAAGAATTTGCACCAAAAGCCCCATTTCTTTCAATTCTGCAATCGCCTTTCTTGCTTCCGGTCGCAACGAATCGCTTAACCAAAGCAACAAAGTCAACTTACCGTCCCGTGAAACCCATATCGGCGTGTACCCCTTGCTTTCACCTAATTCCAGCATGGCTTGTATTACTTTTTCTCTATTCGGTTCCAAGGCGCAGCTAACGAACTCCCAAGTCCCCACCGCCACCCGAACCGGTGTTTGTCGCGTAACCCAAACCAAACCCGAAACGCCGGCGCCGGCAATCTGTCTAACTTCACTTACATCCAATCCACCATCGTTTTCCCGAATGAGCGCTTTGGCAAAATGATGATTCGAATTTCGTTCCAATGCCGAAACTAAATCCAATATTTTATCTTTGTTTTGAGTCTCTATTCCTATCCATTCCGTACCCACCAACTTTGCTTCGCCATAGGTAAGCGTTCCGGTTTTGTCCAACACCACATGTTTTATCGATGCGATTTTCTCCAACACCGATGCCCCGCGAATAAATGCGCCGTGCTTTGCCGCAAACCCTACCGCTGTCGCAAAAGTTGCTGGAATGGCGATTCCCAGTGCACACGGGCAAGTCACGATCATCATTGCCGTAGCGTACCAAATCGCTTTACTTGAATCGATATGCCACCAAATTGCTACTGTCAATATTGCCAGAAACAACACCCCTAAAACGAACCATCCCGAGATACGGTCAGTTATCAAGGTCAAAGGGGCTTTATCAGTTCGTGCTTCACGCATCATTTCGGTTAATCGTCCCAATCGCGTCGCCGCACCAATCGCTTCCGCTTTTAAAAGTACAGGCCGTTCGATTACTTTATTCCCTGCGTACAGTTTTTCACCCGGATGTTTCCATTGTGGTGTCGATTCACCGGTTAACGCCGCTTCCGAGATAGTAGCTGCCTCTATTAGAAGCTCGCCATCTACCGGAATGATTTCACCCGGTGCTATACGTAAAATGTCTCCGCGATTTATTTCCTGAATGGGTGTCTCTATCTCTTCGGAATCTTTTACTACTTTGACCAACTTGGGTGTATTGTCAAGTAACGAAACGCTTGCTTCGTTTGCCCATCGGTTTGCTCGCGCCAGAACAAATCGCCCAACCAACAACAGAAAAATAAGCGATGTAATGCTGTCGAAATACACTTCAGTGCGATTTAAAATTGTCGCATAAATACTGCTGATGAAACTTATCGCTATTCCCAACGCTATAGGCAAGTCGATAGCCGCTACCCGATGTCGGATACTGCGTGTCGCTCCAGCGAAAAACGGATACCCCGAATACAAAACGACAGGAAGAGCTAACCCCAAACTCACCCAACGGAACAATGTCGCAAATTTGGGTTCGATACCATCATAATTTCCGGCATAGAGCGCAAACGCGAGCAACATGATATTACCAGCTCCGCCGGCGGCGATTCCTATGCGGGTTAAGAGAGTTCGTTCGCTGTCGCGATATTCGGTTTGCGCTGAATCTGTTAAGGGATGTGGAGGGTAACCGATTTGATCCAATTGCCGCGCAAGCGCGCTCAACGAGTTTTTTGTCGGATCGAACACAATTCGTACAACACTTCGTCCGAGATCGAGCCGTGCCGATTGTGCATCTGCCCGTTCGACCAATATTTTCTCAATCAACCACGCGCAGGCAATGCAGTGTGTCCCTTCGACAAACAATTCTACTTCTAACAATCCACCCGTGAGTTTCTTTGCAGTCTGTGAAAGGAATGCCGGATCGTCGAATCCGGTGAAATCCTTTCCGGTAACTTTAGCCGGACGGGGAGCATCGTCGCTGAGAGTATCCCGCAACCGGTAGTACTCTTCCAAATTGCAGTCGTGCAGTAATGCATATACCGTAGCGCATCCATTACAGCAAAATCGATTGGACGCATCGGTAGCCGTACCGAGTAATTCCTTCGGTACGGATTGACCGCAATGAGCGCATTTTGTTTCGGAAAACGACATAATGGTTGAAAATAAGGAAGAGAGGGCGGGAAAAAAACAGTACTAAGAGTGGGGAAGGAAGCCGTTCACCATCAGTTGCTTCTTTTGTTGTGCGATCATGCGTTTCTTTTTAAACAAATCCGACTGTTCGTTCGGCTTAATCGTGCGGGCAATCGCGTAGTCAAGGTCATTTTGTTGTTTTTCCAATACCGGTACGACAATTTTACGAATCGCGTTTTCTACCATTGCCAAATCGTGCTGATACAATCGTTCCATCAGGGAATCCATCCCTGTTGGATTCAATTCTGACTGGGGTAGCGATAACGGTGTTGATAATATAGTATCGACCCAGTGTTCACCTGTCGGGTAATTTTTCATAACGGCATGTATATCATCCATCGAAGGGAACGTATTTTCTTCTAACCACTTACGGATAAATAAATCGTAGAGCGCACGCATGGCAAGTGAAGAAAAATATTCCGCTTTTAACCACCGGTGTATCCGTTTGTGATTTTCTAAATCCCCGGCATGTTTGCGGTATTTGAGCAGAAACGAGATAATCTGTATTTCGTCTTCGTTCCACTCTTCCGCGGCGTCAATTTCGTTTTCATCCTCCACGCGATTTACTGTTGCGATTTTACTTAACTCATGGCGGACAATTGTTTCCGTGACGAGAAAGCGCTGTGCAATTCGCTTACTCCAGAAATCCTGCACAGTAGTATCGCTCATTTCTTTCAGTACCCGTACCAATTCCCGCAGTGCTGTTACCGTACCCGAAGGAGTATTCAATAATCCCATATTCGCGGCATGGTTGTATTGGTGATCCAACCATCCACTACCGGTCGTAAGCAACTCGCGAAATGCCTCTGCACCGTTTTTTTGTACGAAAGTGTCCGGGTCGTCTCCTTCCGGGAGAAATGCGACTACCACATCCAGCCCCTCGGCAACCATTACATCGCCGCCGCGTAATGATGCTCGTCGACCCGCTTCATCACCGTCATATACCAGAAATACTTTCGGAGCAAATCGATGTAAGAGCCGCGCTTGCCGGATGGTCAGTGCCGTTCCACTCGTCGCTACTGCATTGCGAACGCCAAATTGGTGGAGGGAGATTAAATCGAGGTACCCTTCCACGACGATTACGGCTTCTTGTTTCCGCACCTCATCGCGCGCCCACGGCATACCGTACAGGATTTCACTCTTCCGGTAAATCGACGTTTCCGGTGAGTTTATGTACTTCGCATTTTCCGTACTACCGGGAAGGATTCGACCTCCAAATGCAACAATTCTGCCTGATAGATTTTGTATCGGGAACATAATACGGTCGCGGAATCGGTCGTAGGTATTTCCGGTTTCTGCCCTTCCGCATAAACCCGACCCCAAGAGTTGTTCAGTTCGAAACCCTTCCCGTAATGCAAGATTGGCAAATGAATCCCAATTCGCGGGTGAGAGCCCGATGCCGCAATCCTTAATCGTATCTGGCGTCAATCCCCGCTTAAGAAGGTATTCCATCGCTAACTTGGCCGTAGCGTCTTCCTGATTGTTGAGCCGGTCGGCATAAAATTTTTGGGCTAAATCATGCAATCTATAGAGCGCTTCATTCTGCGAATCGTCAGCTCCGGGGCGGTATCGTGGTAAGTCGATTTTCGCCCGCTCCGCCAATCGTCGCACCGATTCGACAAATGTGACTTTCTCGAACTTCATCAACCAACCGATTGCATCACCCCCTTCTCCGCAACCAAAACAGTGAAAAATCTGCTTCCGTTTATTAACTGAAAACGAGGGTGTATTTTCTTTATGGAACGGGCATCTCCCGAACAGGTTATCACCTGTTCGCTTTGTAAGCGGAACTACCGCCCCCACCAAATCGACGATGTCGGTGGCGGCTAATACCCGCGCAATAAATTCCTGTTCGAACCCTGCCATTATTTCCTATGGATATGCGATACGCTTGCTTGGTCGGTAGGCATGACGTTCATAAACGTGACATTCACATGTGGTGGTCGGGTCGCAACAAACAACACCGACTCCGCAATATC
>CAZPUW010000138.1:0-7284 GCA_964589795.1 uncultured bacterium | reverse complement strand
CGGTTAAAAATCGAGCGATAAACGCTTCCGTATCGGTTGGTTTTGGATAAAAAACAATCATTTTAAACATTTTTGGCTCCTCAGGATAATGAGCGAAAGTAGCAGATTCGATAGGGATAGGCAAGGGCAATACACTGTAATCGGAGGAAATATTGAGAATTCTCATCGTCAATGAAAAGGGTAACGGAGAAATTCACCAACGAATTGTAATTCCTCCTTCGGCACTCTTTTCCTCGCCGGGTCCGATAGTCCAAACGATGCGTTGTCCCCAATCGGTTGAAGATTGTTCGTGGCGCTCGAGTGCACCGGCCGCGATGCCTGAGTTTTGGGTATGGAACCAATCGACAGTGGGCTGGTGCCATCCGCACTCGATACGCCACTCACCGATTGATACGTTTGATTCGTGAATACCGACAGTCGCAGTCGCGTCGGTAAACTGAGGATCGCGGTTTACATCCAAAGTGTAAGACGATTTGGAGGCAAGGTAGGCAATCTGGCATGCGCCACAATCGAGTCGGTCTTGTGCGGCGATGCGGAATGCTGTTATCCACGGGAGAGCACTCCATTGCCATTCGGTACCCCACTGGCGTTTATCAGGACGTTCAGTAAAGAGTGACCAAACACCAGTGCGGGTATCCGGGGTCGATACTTTCGCATATTGTACCCAAGGGTTATGGGAATCGCTCCATTGCAAAGAAAAAAGTGTTGCTTGCGGATTCGTAAATGGGATATGTGGGGAGTAGCCACGTAACCGAAGCTCGGTTAAATTTTGGTTCTGTGATTCGTACTGAATGAACCAATTTTGATACGGCGAAGAATATTGTTCCAGACGAGTGAGTCGATTTGTGAAACCGGAAATATTCGACCATGAGTAGAGATGCAACGCATGAGGAAAATCGAAATCAATCCAACTATTCCCCGTGGTTGCACGTTGAGTTCGATCATCGCTTACCTCCCCACCAATACGGCCGATTGAATTTCCCGAATGAAACAACCATTGCGATGTGAGGTCGTGCAAAGAATCGTTCCCACGAAATGCATACCGCCACTCATTCAAATTTCCCAATGATTGCAGAGTGAAACGGTTATTCGCTAAACGCTCGACCCGGGTAGAAATCTCGTTACTCTCACGGTGATAACCGGCATCGAAACCGGAACGGTCACCGTCAGCGTGGTTGGCGGAGAAATCATAGGACCGATTGCCCCATTCCGCTTGATATCGCTCGTAATTGTGAAATGGCGCGGAACGTTCCACCGCCCAATGTTCCTCACTATTCTGCCAATCGTAGCGCGCATGGTCAAGTTCGAGACCCCCTCCCCACTTTCCCCGTACACGAACTCGCGACGATTTACTCGAATCGTCAAACAAATTTTCATCAGTGTCGAAGGGGATTCGAAATTTGCCGGGGGCAAAACCGTCAGTCGTCGCATCAATTACCGCCATTGCAATCGCGGCGGTACGACCGACACCAAGTGAATCTGCTCCTTTGCTAAGATTCGCTTCCAGTGAATCGGCGATTTCAGCTTCGAGTGCGGCGCGGTCGTCACGGCTCCAAGATTGTAAATGTTCTCCAGTAGTTCGGTTATCATGAACGGATGCGAGTCGCGCCAGACGCGATTGTCGTGGCGGTGGAAGTGTTTCCTGTAAGCGGAAACGGGGTGAACCGGAAACAAACCAACCATCGGTATTTATGAAATAGGAAGTATCGTGTGACACAATTGCTTCATTGCGAAAACGGACAAGTGAAACGGAATCGCGCCGTCCATTCGGGAGAAGAGCAGGATAGAACGCATCGCCGAATTTGTCACGCAAATGTAGTTGATATGAACCGGGATTAGCTGAATTGGCAGACTCGAAGTATGAATACTCGATCCCGGAATTGCTAATGCTTTGGATGAGAAGAGAGTGAATCGAATCGGTACTACACAACTGTATATGCCAACTGTTGCCGGTATTGTCTGTCCATCGTAACACTTCACCAGAATCGTTGGCAAAGCGTTGGATGGGAGTTGCGTTTGAATCGCCCGGAGTAAGGATGGTGCATTGAATAGGTGAAATGGGTAAACGCAAGCGAGTAGTTTTGTCGGAACGCTCGGTGTTTTCGGTGACGATGCCTTCGCGCATGGTTCCAAATTCGGAAGGGATAGACCCGATTTGAAGTGCATCTGATGTACCCGGTTTGCCCACTATCCAATTTCCGGCATTTTTCGTTGTGACATTACCCAATAGTTGAAATTGTGATTCGACGGTGCTATGGGAAATGTTAGAATGGTCGCAGTCAATAATTACAACACGGTCACCGATGGTTAACATCGTTCGCGAAATTGCATGATTGGATTGATTCCATGTTTGACGGGCGAGGAGATTTTTCTCATCCCACGTAACGCCTGTCCATGTTGGTGAATTTTCATTTTCATCACTATCGGCGGTTTGATGCAGAGGATCGCCATCGACAAGGAATGCGCTGAATGCTTCACCGGAAAGCCAATAACGACGGTCAGTGTCATTTACACCGGCGGGACCGTACCCACCGGTAGTGATGCGTAGAGCGCCACCAACTTCACAAACGAGATTACCGGGATCGATTTGCTCATGCCGCCCCGTCCAATGGTTACGCGGCTCTCCGGTCATTGCGACAAGCCACGGAATCGGAGCGGATTTTCGCACGATTGCCATTCCCCCATCGCGATACATATTTGCAGTTGTTGTGATGCCGGTCGTGGAATGGTTGATGGCCGTGTAACGTGCGATGAGAAATAAATCTTCGGGGACGGAGGCAAAGGCAGTCGAAGCGGACAATTGCGAAATCAACGGCTCATTCGGTAATAACACCGCGACTTCCTGCCACAAATTTCGTCCGACGGGGCGGCTGTCATCGAACGGAAGCGGTGCGCCATTGTTGCGGCTAAATTGCGCGGTAACTACGGCGAAACGATGTAGCAATTGATTATGCAACAGATTTCCGCCACCATGCTCGTGCAAGAGAATCGACAAACGGGTGACGTCTGCCAAAACGACTTGCGCATAACCGGGACCTTCACGGTACACACCATCCGACCCAACTTGGGCGAGACCGATTTGCATCAATCGCTCGGCTACGCGCCACAATTCGAGCCGCTCACCGGTGCGATGGGAAAAATCGGAATTGGAAAGTGCGAGCAGAGCAACGGCAAGATTCGCGCCCGTTGAGGAAGCGTGGTTATTCGGTCCGACAAGTTCCGCGCCATTCCGTATGCGCTCGGATGCGTGAATCAATGTGCTTGCGATTTCATTTTGTTCATCGACGGGACGACCGATTCGGAGCATGTCGAAGGCAAGCGCGGCATCGGCAAGCGCACTCGAACCTTCGAGCAAATCACCCCACGGTAAACTCGAATCATTCTCGGATGGGCCGCCGCTGGTCGGTGGTGGCGGTAATAACAACAATTGCCGCCACGCCTGATTTGCCGAAGTGGTATCGGTAAACGCGACCGAGTAAAGAGATAGCAACAACGCCATACTCGCACGACCATACGCTTTGGAATAATCGGCTTGGGCGGAATTCAACGTTACAGAGTAGCGGATGGCGTCCGCTAACGGGGGATTGGATTGGATTCGCAGTTGCAATAAGCGGCGGTCATTCAAGCGAGGAAAAATAAGTTTACCGGGTGCGATATCGGGCGGATCGGGAAGGGTGACGGCGGAACGATGAAGATTGACCAGTTCACCGAGTGGCATCGGACGACCGATACCGCGCAGTAGCGAGCGCTCGATTGCATCTTCCCATCCGGCGGCATGTGCGCAGAGACCGACCAGCAGAAAAATAATCACGGTCGATTTGCGCATTCGGTTCATTCGGCAACTTTCGGGAAACGGCTGAAAGATATTTGTAACAATCGGAAGCGGACTGTACTTTCTATGGAAACAATTTAGGAGTTCAGAATGAATCGGGCAATGTCGGCGTGGGTAAAAGAGTTCGCGGGGGCGGTAACCGTTTGCGATACGGAGGGGGTCATTCTCGCGATGAATGACAAATCGCTCAAGACGTTCGAGAAGGACGGCGGTACGGCATTGCTGGGAACTAATTTGCTTGAGTGCCATCCTGAACCGTCACGCACACAGGTTGCGGAGTTGCTCCTGTCACGCAAAGCGAATGCGTACACCATCGAAAAAAACGGTATCAAGAAGCTCATCTACCAACACCCGTGGTATGAGAATGGGGTATATAAAGGGTTCGTCGAGTTGTCGTTAGAGATACCGGAAAAGATGGAACATTTTGTAAGGAAAGGGTGATATTTTACCTTTAAACGACTAACTTTAGATGCTCGGTCTAACTCCAATTAATTTTTCGAGGATACTATGTCACTGGTGGAAATTTGGAACAAAACAAGAAAACAGATTGAAGGAAAAAAAGTACATCAAATTGTCGCCATTGCAGGTGATGGCGATTTAAGAGATAATAACACAACATCTCTTGAATTTAGAGATTTTCTTTCACTTGTGCCTTCAAATATCTTAAAGCAGTTTGTTGAACAATGTTTACTAGAGAGTTTTACGGATTCTGGATATGTTCTACAAGATTTGGTTAACCAAATCGGTCGACGGTTGGGTTTTAAGGTTACTTATGGTCGTTACCATGGAATAACTGGACAAATAGGTTTTGACGGATTATGGGAGTTCCCTGACGGCCATATAGTAATTGTTGAAGTAAAAACAACTGATGCTTACCAGATCAAACTAGATACAATTTCAAAATATCGGCGTGAATTGGTTGCGAAAGGCATAGCAAATAATGAAAATTCTTCTATACTCATCGTACTTGGGCATGGACACAAAGACACTAGCAATCTAGAAGCGCAGATCCGAGGATCACGTTATGCATGGGATACAAGAGTAATAAGTTGTGATGCACTAGTTCGTTTAATGTCGTTGAAAGAAGAAATTGAAAATCCTCAAATCATAAAACAAATCTCTCAAGTACTTATCCCCCACGAATTCACAAAACTTGATAGCATTATAGAATTAGTGTTTGCAGCAACTGAAGACATTAAACAAGAAGTTACCGAAATCACCAGTGAAAAATCCGATGATAGAAGCAATGAAAAATCCAAACCCGTATCTTTCCACGAAGCCTGTATCAAAAGAATAGAGAAAAAACTGAAAGTACCTTTTATTAAACAAACACGTACTTCGTATGCGTCGCCAGATAACTCGATGCGATTGACATGTGCGGTTTCAAAACCCTATGACCATAACGATTATATAGAATACTGGTTTGCATTTCATCCACATCAAAGAAAATACCTTGAGGAATCAACTAAAGGATATGTCGCATTCGGATGTGGAGATGAAAAAAATCTTATTCTGATACCTATCGAGGTATTTGTTAATTGGATAATTCTACTTAATACCACTGACGCTGATAATAGGATGTATTCACATGTTAAAATCCGTTCGGAGCAAAGTGGTTATTACTTATATAATAAAGGACCGAATATTGACTTGAATCCTTTCTTGATTTAAAGTAAAAGGGCACGATAAATCGCGCCCCTACATTTTCCAAAACACCTAATCTCAAAACACCACTAACTCACCACCATATCATCTTGCCATCATCGAGTGTGAAGATTCGCTCCTCGCGGTCATCGGGATTCGTGTCGTCTTTCTTTATCAACCAATAAAGCCGGTCGGCGGGGACTTTATCGAACGTGAGTGGTTTCGTTTTATCGGTGAATGCTTTTGTACCGAGTGATTGCCAGCCGCGATTCCAATAAAACAGTTCATACGTCGCACCACTATCGAGCCCGCAGATACGTTTGTTCTCAGTCGCATTCTCGAAAGTCTTTTTCGTGGTTGCCCACAGGTCAGCCGTCATTTTCTTCGCTGTGTCGCCACTCAGGAAGCGCATTGTTCCATCACTCTTCAGTATAAATGCATCGCCGGTCATTTCGAGGTCGGCTTTCGCCAATGAATCTTTTTTCGCCGTTTTCTTCTTATAGAAGAATGCCGGGGTGTACATCACGTTGCGTCCCATATCGGAAAAGAGAGCGCTCTTACCTTTCAACGTCGCCCAATGAATCGGTTTCCATTCACCGGAATTGAAAACACAGAGGTATGCGAAACGCACGCTGTCGGGAGTGGTATCGGTCAACGGTAGGGTCACATCGGAGACGGTTGTGTAGTCGCGGGTTACATCAATGTATTTATCGCCGCCAAGCCAGCCGGGTGCACGCTCATTTTTCGTCAACATGGATGAGAGGCAATTGCGTTGGTGTGGATACATTTTGCGGTATGCCTTCGCGGGTATATTGAACAATTTGTACTTATACGGGTCGGCTTCACACCCCATGAACGGTACGGCTTTACCGCTCCTATCCATCACGGCATTCCATGCATGGTTGTTGCCGGTATTCGCCCAGTATGGGGTATAATCGGACATGACCGGTATTGCGTTGGCGCGCATTGCTTCGACGGTGAGGTTCGTCATGTCGCCACACCGTCCCAAATGCGTCTGCAACATTTCGGCGAGACCTTGATCGGTGGGATGGAGATAGTAGCGGCTATCGAATGTGAATATCTTTTTGAGTTCAGTATTAATTACCGCCGCCGCTTCGACCGGGTCGGTAGAATCCTTCATCGACTTTGCTAAATCGGGATAACGGTCGATGAAGTAGGAGCGGAATTCTTCGATTGGTTCGATATTGTCGCGGTAGGGAAGGATGTAGTCGCGGAACACTTCGTACGAAATGTGTTTCGCCCACGGTTTACTCTTCCACGCTTTGAAAGCCAACTCGACATTCTTAATCAGGAAATCGGCTTTTACCGTTTCAAGGTCTTTCAATAATTGCTTGCGGTCGAAGTTCACGCCGCCGACTTTCTTCTCGATGGCGTTTAATGCCTTCTGTGCAGAATCAAAATTCGGATAATCGAGGACGCGGAAAGGAATCTCTTTTTTGTTGGTGTCGAAGATGGCAAATTCGCAATAGACCGAACCATCCATATTCGCAATCAGGAACTTGACCGCGTCGAGTTGTTGCGGGTCACCCTTCTTTTCGAAATACGCAATCGCTTTTTCAAGCTCGCTGCGATTCGCTTTGGCGCTATCAAGATTCTTTTTAATTTGCTCGTCATAATTGGCGGCATTGGCAAGCGCAGCGAAAAAACTTATCGCGATACAAACCAAGATAAAATGTGAAAACATACAAAAGTCCTTACTTACGGAAATAATCAGATAAAACAGCGGTTAACGACTTAGGTCGTTTATACGTTTGTCCGCCAATTGTTATGGGCCGATTCTTGCCCAC
>CAZPUW010000137.1:0-7320 GCA_964589795.1 uncultured bacterium | reverse complement strand
GGATGTGATTGTAATGCATTGTTTACCGGCTGAACGGGGTCGAGAGATAACCGACGAAGTAATCGAAAGCAAACACTCCGTAGTGTTTGATGAAGCGGAAAACCGACTTCATGCCCAAAAAGCTATTCTAAGTATGCTAACCGAATAAATTTTTAATACTCAGGTTTAACTTCGTATCGCCGGGTTTTGTTTGTACATTGCTATGCAATTGATAGAGGAATGCTTCCACTAACCACTTAAAGGTGCCTTGTGACCGACATGTTCACTATAGTAGTTGCCTCGCTTCTTGGTATGGCGATACTATTGTATTTGGTTTCCCGAATACTGCGCCGTAACCCTTCCATCAATACGGAAGAGTTCAACTCGGTGATTAAGAGTGAATTTGCCCGGGCGAAACGCCTGAACCGAAGCGTGGCAATGATAGAAGTGGAATTTGAAGCGAAAAGGAAAATCGATTTAATTAATCTGCTCACTATCGACCGCTTGTTAATCCGGGACTATGACCACGTTTCGTTAATCAGTCCTGATAAGTATCTGATACTGTGGCCAGACAACCAAACAAACATCGAAGCAAGCGTCGTCAAAAATCACATCGTATCGCGCCTCTCCGGTGTTCGTGGAATCAAACATATTGGTGTAGCAATTTTTCCCAATCAAGGCGAGGATTTCGATCAATTGATAAAAATAGCTGAAGCAAAGTGAAACAATGATTAAAAAAAAAAGCCGGTACGAGTACCGGCTTTTTTTTACTTAATTAGAACACCCAGCCGCTTACCTACGACTTTAAATTTTTCTATCGCAGTCTCGATATGTTCTGTCGTGTGCGCGGCTGAAATCTGCACTCGTATTCTCGCTAATCCTTTTGCCACTACCGGATAAGAGAATCCAATAACATAAATTCCTTCATCCAATAGTTCTTTCGCCATCTTGGCTGCCAGTACCGCATCACCAAGCATAACCGGACATATCGGTGTCTCACCCTTCACATTAAAGCCGTTGTTTATCATCGCAAACCGGAACTTACGGGTGTTTTCAAATAGATGTTCGCGTAATTCCGGTAGATCATCCACCAACTTGAACGCTTCAACCCCAGCCGCCGCCACCGCCGGTGCAAGCGTATTCGAAAATAAGTATGGACGGGACTTTTGCCGCAGCCATTCGATAAGTTCTTTTCTTCCCGTCGTAAATCCACCGGTAGCGCCACCCAGCGCCTTGCCCAAAGTCGAGGTAATCAAATCAACCCGACTCAACACACCGGTAAGTTCACACGATCCTCGTCCGTGTTTCCCTAAAAAGCCGGAACCGTGGCAATCATCCACCATCACCAGTGAATCATATTTTTCCGCTAAATCACATATCGCTTCGAGTGGTGCCACGTCGCCGTCCATCGAAAAAACACCGTCGGTAACAATAATTCTGAAACGGTATTCCTGCGCGGCTTTCAGTATTTCCTCAAGATCGTTCATGTCCTTATGGCGATAACGAAAACGTTCCGCTTTGCACAACCGAATCCCGTCGATAATACTGGCATGATTTAATTCGTCGGAGATGAGCGCATCTTGCCCTGTTAACAACGGTTCGAATACGCCGCCGTTCGCATCGAAGCAAGCGGCATAGAGAATTGTATCGTCAGTAGTAAAAAAATTAGCAATTGTCTTTTCCAACTCTTTATGTAAATCCTGTGTACCGCAAATAAAGCGAACGCTGGAAAGGCCGAATCCCCGTTCATCCAACGCTTTCTTCGCTGCCGCGATTAGGCGCGGATGATTTGCAATCCCAAGGTAATTATTCGCGCAAAAATTAATTACCTCACCTTGTGCGGTGCGGATTACGGCATCCTGAGCGGATAACAAAACCCGCTCTTCCTTGTACAGGCCTTCTACGCGCAGTTGTTGGATATGATTTTGCAACCGTTCGCGCATCCGATTCGAAAACATAAAACTCCTTGTATGTGGCGGGATTCTAACAAACACGCCACTTCACGAAACTAAAAACTACAATCCACTTTGTGTTTATCCAACTTTGTTATTTTCGATAGGTTTCAGTGATTTCGACACCAACCGTACCGCACCGGTAATCCCCGCAATGAGTGGATTTATTCGCAATAAATTAGTATCTTACATCCATCAATCGATGAAAACCGTGATTAGTTGGCGCTTTGCTTCGTAATGTTCGTCAATTCTGCCGGTACCTCCAATCGTTGATTACCCTGGACCTACAAGTAACTCATACCTAAATAGTCATTTGTTGGTTCAACTTTGTGACAGCTTTCACATCTTGCCGTAACATTTTTATGAGGTTCCCCCATGAGTCATTTCGGTTCGTATGAAAAAGAATATGCTAACTTCGATTGGTCGATCGCTGAGCGCGAACTCGACTATAAACCCGGCGATACAATCAACATCGGCTGGTATTGCAGTGACCGCATTTGCCAAAAAGGCAAAGCGAACAAAAAAGCCCTGTTATGGGAAAACCATTTAGGTGAAACCAAAACCTTTACCTACAACGATGTTCGGGTCTATTCGAACCATTTCGCCACTTACTTACAGGAACTTGGAATCCAGCCCGGCGAGCGGGTTTGCCTCTTCATGGATAGAGCGCCTGAATTGTATATCGGTTTTGTCGGCATCTTGAAAATGGGAGCTGTCGTACAACCGCTGTTTTCCGCATTCGGCGATGAATCGCTGTTCACCCGCCTCAACAACGCAAAAACCACGGCAATTTTTACCCAAAAGAAACATGTCGCAAAAGTTCGTAAAATCCTGAAAGACCTACCGGATTTACGATATATTATTGTCATCGATGCCGGTGATACTCCTCTAAAAGAAGGTGAGCTTTCTTTCGTGATGGAGAGTAAACGGGTCGAAAATTTTGAATCGTATCCGAGTAAAGGTGAAACGCCGTCCGTGTTACATTACACGTCCGGTACGACCGGCCAGCCGAAAGGCGCCCAGCACGTCCACGGTTCGCTCGTGTCGCAATATTTCACCTCGAAAATGGTACTCGATTTGCAAGAAGACGATGTGTACTGGTGTAATGCTGATCCGGGTTGGGTAACTGGTACGTCGTACGGAATCATCGGCCCTTGGTCGAATGGTGTCACCCAAGCCGTACTCGATGCCGGTTTCAGCTCCGAAGCATGGTACAAGTTCATTGAAAAATATCGCATCACCGTTTGGTACTCCGCTCCAACCGCAATTCGTTTGTTGATGCGCGATGGTACCGAAGTCACTACTCGCTTCGACTTATCATGTTTGCGGCACCTTGCCAGTGTTGGCGAACCGTTGAATGCCGAAGCCGTTATCTGGTCGCAGGAAGCGTTTGGGAAAATGTTCCACGATACCTTCTGGCAAACCGAGACCGGCTGTATCGTAATTACCAATTTCCCCGGAATGACGATTAAACCCGGTTCGATGGGTAAACCATTCCCCGGTATCACTGCAACGGTACTCGATTTGAAAACCTATGAACCGATAAAAGAAATCGGGAGGGTCGGGTTAATCGCGCTCAAACCCGGTTGGCCATCAATGATTCGCACTTACTGGAATAACGAAGTCGGATACAAAGGGAAATTCAAAAACGGTTGGTTTATTTGCGGCGACCGCGCCTCCATCGACAAAGATGGTTACTATTGGTTTGTCGGTCGTGACGATGACGTAATCAATACCGGCGGTCATTTGGTCGGCCCGTTCGAAATTGAATCTGCGTTGCTTGAGCATCCGGCAGTCGCGGAATCGGCGGCAGTAGCGAAACCCGATAAAGTCAACATGGAAGTCGTGAAGGCATTTGTCGCGCTTAAGCCGGGCTTTGAAGTAACTACCGATCTCGAACTCGAAATCATGAACTTTATCCGTAAACGGTTGTCGCCGCTTGCGATGCCGCAGGAAATCGAATTTGTGAAGTCACTACCGAAAACACGTAGCGGTAAAATCATGCGTCGTGTGCTTCGTGCGCAGGAATTCGGCGAACCGGTCGGTGATTTGTCTTCGTTAGAGAACGACTAAGATGTCGGAAATAATCGCTATCGCGGTATTATTCATTGTAATATTCGCGGTAATGATTTTTGTCTGGCGCAAACGGCACACTCTGACGAGTAACGCGCAATTCACAGCCGCGACTGTCTTCGAGAATTTCCAGACTGCGGAAAAAGGACGTGCAATCGAGCAAGTCCACATTCAGGAAGAGACGAAGAAAGTCGACGAGAGCGGTAACAAATAGTAGGGGCGGACCCCCGTGTCCGCCCGTAATCTTTATTTTTTTTATCGGGTACCGCAGACCTCTAGGTCTGCATCTTTATCATCTTTTAACTAATTGGAGTTACACATGGCAGCTATTCATGACGCGGTTCTGAATTACATCAAGAAAGAATATATGGAAGAGGACGACGACACCGAGATGACGTTCGATACCCCGCTCATCAGCGGTGGTATTGTCGATTCATTCTCAATGGTATCGCTCAAGGTATTCCTCGAGAAAAAATATTCGATTTCGATTCCCGATGCGAAAGCGACACCGCAGGCATTCGACACCGTAAACAAGATTGTGAAACTCGTCCACGAATTTCGTCCCGACGCCCAATAGGTACTGGTGTCCGGTGCTGAGTGGTAGGTATTAGGTAATACAAACGGCTCTTTCTTTTCCTACCACCCACAACCTATCACCTTCTACCTTTTTACGATTAAACCAGAGGAAAACATGGCCTACACCAAAGCACGTGAGCATTTCGCGAATACTCTCGCGAAGATTAAAGAAGACGGTCTGTTCAAATCGGAACGTTTGATTTGCAGTCCGCAATCCGCCGATATCAAAGTCCGCTTTCCCGCCGATGCACCGGAGAAGGCGGTTATCAATATGTGTGCGAACAATTACCTCGGTCTCTCCAGCCATCCCGAAGTCATCAAAGCCGCCCATGCCGCCCTCGACTCCCGTGGGTATGGAATGTCGTCTGTGCGCTTCATCTGCGGTACGCAGGACATCCATCGCGAGCTCGAAGTAGCTACCGCGAAGTTCCTCGGAATGGAAGATGCCTGTGTTTTCGGAAGCTGTATGGATGCCAACGCCGCAGTATTCGAAGTGCTGATGACTGAAGAGGACGCGATAATCTCCGACCGTTTGATTCATGCTTCCCTCATCGACGGTATCCGCCTCTCGAAAGGACAGAACTTCAACTACAAGCATGCGAACATGGAGCATCTCGAAGAGAAATTGCAAGAGACGCAGAATTGCCGCATCCGCCTAATCGTGACCGATGGTGTCTTCTCGATGGATGGCGATATGGCACCGTTGGATCAGATTTGCGCACTTGCCGAGAAATATGACGCGATGGTGTTGGTCGATGACTCGCACGGCACCGGTCACATCGGCAAAACCGGTCGTGGTGTCCACGAATATTTCGGTGTGATGGACAAAGTGGACATCATCACCACTACCTTCGGTAAAGCCCTCGGTGGCGCAACCGGCGGGTGTGTGGTCGGTCCGAAGGAAGTTGCCGAAATGATGAAGCAACGCGGACGTACTTACTTATTCTCGAATGCGATTCCGCCGACGACTGCCGCCGCTTCGCTCAAAGTGCTCGAATTGCTAAGTGGTTCTACCGAACGCCGCGACAAATTAGAGAAACTGACCGAATACTGGCGAAAAGGACTCATTGAAGCCGGTCTCGACATCAAGGCGGGGAATACACCCATCGTTCCCGTCATGCTCTACAATGCGAAATTGGCGCAGGAGTTCAGCAAGAGTTTGTACGACGAAGGGATTTACGCCGTCGGGTTCTTCTTCCCGGTCGTTCCTGCCGCACAAGCGCGTATCCGCACCCAAATCAGTGCCGCGCACGACTTCACTCATCTCGACAAAGGTCTTGCCGCCTTCACCAAGATTGGTAAGAAGCTCGGCATCCTCGGCATGAAGAAGAAGGACATCATCGCTAAGTTTGGGGAATAAATAATTTACTTCAACTTAAAAGGCGGGTTGCAAGACCCGCCTTTTATTTGTAATTTTTCTTTGTATTTAAAATTATTGATAAATAAAAGGAGTTTAAATGGCAAATCTTCCTTATGTCACTGCTACCGGAAATGTAGAAAGGGCACTAAACGCTATTAAATCTGCGGCAACTCCGGAACGTGTTACTCAAGATTTTGTTAAAGAAGTATTAAATATACCAGGTGGTTCTGGTAATCAAATGACTACTTTCCTAAAAAGAATAGGATTCGCTAATAGTGATGGGACTCCTTCTGAGTTATACAAATCATTTAGAAATCCCACTACCTCGGGTAAAGCTGCTGCAAAAGCATTACGAATTGGTTACACTTCTCTTTACGTACGTAATGAATATATGCATCAATTATCTGATGAAAAGCTTCGTGGGTTGTTGGTTGAAGAAACAGGTTTAGAAGATAATTCCACAGTAGTCACTTTGATTTTCGGATGTATTAAGGCAATTAAAAAATTCGCGGATTATACGGTAACAAATGAAGTGATTGGAGGAACAGATTTGACCGAAACACCAGAAACTCCACCACCAGCAGGCAATCGTAATCCTAGCATACCAGCAAACAATTCGAATTTAGGATTTAACATTTCATATACGATCAACCTTAACCTACCTGTTACATCAGATATTTCAGTCTTTAATGCAATTTTTGAAAGTTTGAAGGAAAACCTACTGAAAGGTAATAATGAACAAATTTGATGATCAGTTACGGTCTTTTGGTATGTCTGGGTTTATGATCACAGAGGATTTTCGAAGATTAGAACAAAAGTATGAAATTAACTTGGTCATACTACTGCCTCTCTACCTCAGCACCCAGTAGAAGACTATCCGCAGTTTGAGAAAAGTGTACGCGTTGAAGCCGCTATTATGACTCAGCATTATGAACTTTTCTATTGCCTTGAAAATGCTATACGAAAATTAGTGACCGAGACTTTTCAAGAAAGCTATGGTTTAACGTGGTGGGAGAATAGTGCAAAAATACCAAGCGATGTTGTTTTAGAAGTCAACAGACGCATAAAGCAAGAAACAGATGGTGGTGTAACAAGACGTTCAGATATGTCTATAGATTACACAACTTTTGGAGAGCTCTCAAAGATCATTACGTCAAACTGGGATATTTTTGGAACGATTTTCTCAAGTCGAAGAGCAGTTGAAAGAGTTATGAACACACTTAATGTACTTAGAGGTCCGATAGCGCATTGTTGTCCCATTACAGACGATGAAGTTATAAGATTAAAACTTGCGGTAAAAGATTGGTTTAGAATGATAGGTTAATATTGCTTACTTACCTTGTTTGTTTAAAGAATATTCGAAATGATTGAATCGTACTT
>CAZPUW010000136.1:0-7321 GCA_964589795.1 uncultured bacterium | reverse complement strand
GAAAACGGAAGGGATGTTATTCAAGTTCGGGAGCGGCACCGGCACTAACTTATCGACGCTTCGCTCCAGCCGCGAAAAACTTTCCAGCGGCGGCGTGGCGAGCGGTCCCGTCAGCTTCATGAAAGGGTATGACGCTTTTGCCGGTGTGATTAAATCAGGTGGTAAAACCCGCCGTGCCGCGAAGATGGTTATACTCAACATCAACCATCCCGACGTTCCGGAATTTATCGAATGCAAAGTGAATGAAGAACGGAAATCATGGGTACTAATCGATGCCGGTTACGACGGTAGCTTCGGCGGCGAGGCGTATTCATCGGTGTTCTTCCAAAACAGCAACAACAGCGTTCGGGTAACCGACCAATATATGCTTGCAGTAGAAGACGATGGTTACTGGCAGACCCGTGCCATCAAGGGAGGGTATGTCGTCGATACATTTAAGTCACGCGACCTCTTCCGTAAAATTGCAACAGCAGCATGGCAATGCGGCGATCCGGGCCTTCAATTCGACACGACGATTAACGATTGGCATACCTGCTCGGCAACCGACCGGATTTATGCTTCGAACCCATGCAGCGAGTATATGTTCTTAGATAATACTGCATGTAACCTTTCATCAATCAACCTGCTCAAATTTGAAAAAGAACATCGCGGATTCGATGTCGATGGTTTCCGTCATGCCGTGAACGTGATGATTATGGCGCAGGAAATTTTGGTCGACAGCGCAAGTTACCCGACACCGCGTATTGCTGAGATGAGCAGCGAGTTTAGAACGCTTGGCCTCGGTTATGCAAACCTTGGTGCGTTGTTAATGAGCTACGGTTATGCTTACGACAGCGATGAATCGCGGGCGACGGCAGGAGCGATTACCGCGCTGATGACCGGTGAAGCATACCATACATCGGCGAAGATTGCAGTAAAGTTGGGTGCATTCAACTCATTCGAGAAAAACCGCGAACCGATGTTACGGGTAATCCGCAAGCATCAGGCGGCGGTGGATAATATTCCCGCCCGCCAGACAGTGTATAAACCGTTGTTGAAAGCCGCGCAGCAAGCGTGGGAAAAATCATACATGCTTGGTTCGGAATACGGTTTCCGTAATGCACAAGTAACGGTATTGGCACCGACCGGAACTATTGCGTTCATGATGGATTGCGATACCACCGGTATCGAACCCGACATCGCCCTTGTCAAATACAAGAAACTTGTCGGCGGCGGCATGCTGAAGATTGTGAACCAAACAGTACCGGCGGCACTTAAAACACTCGGTTACGATGAAGAGCAAGTAACCGATATTCTGAAGTACATCGAAGGGAAAGACACCATCGAAGGGGCGCCGGGAATCAAACAGGAACATTTACCGGTGTTCGATTGTGCATTCAAACCATACAACGGCGAACGTTACATCCCATATATGGCGCATATTAAAATGATGGCGGCGGCACAACCGTTCCTCTCGGGCGCAATTTCGAAGACGGTAAACATGCCGGCAAAAGCGACGGTGGAGGAAATCGAATTCGTTTATATGCAGGCGTGGAAACTGGGTTTGAAGTCGATTGCGATTTACCGCGACGGTTGCAAGCGAACTCAGCCACTCAACACCAATATGAAGGAAAACGATAAACCGGGAACTACGGTAGCTGTCAAAGCGAAGCCGCAACGCCGGAAACTACCGGATGAACGAGCATCGATAACGCACAAATTCTCGATAGCGGGACACGAAGGATACATCACTGTCGGGATGTATGAAGATGGTTATCCCGGCGAAATATTTATTAAAATGTCCAAAGAAGGTTCGACGATTTCGGGATTGATGGATGCGTTTGCAACATCGATTTCACTCGCTTTGCAATACGGCGTACCGATGAAAGTGCTTTCGAGTAAATTCCAACGGATGCGGTTCGAACCGTCGGGATTCACGATAAATCCCGAAGTTCCCTCGGCGACTTCCATCATGGATTATATCTTCCGGTGGTTGGAGAAAAAATTCATCGTGACGACCGACACATCTCTCGATACAAGCCGTAAGACCTCGCGTGACGACGACGACGAACCAACAAGTAATCCCGGTCGGTTCGCACTCGTTCTCGAATCGGCGGTTCCCGATCCGAAACAGAACGAATTATTCCAAGTTGCAGAAATCGACAGCAGCGGTCCGGCATGTCCGGTATGCGGCAATATGACTGTCCAAAAGGGGAGTTGTTATTACTGCACAGAATGCGGAGCATCGGCTACCGGTTGTAGTTGATTTCGAGTTGTAACACAAGTAAAGGGCTCAAGAAATTGAGCCCTTTTTTTGCGAGTACAAGTTAATTTGAATGTAGCGACTAAATTGTTAAAAAGCGGAAATTTTGATAATCACGAATAACGGCAAAAAAAGGAATACTTCACTGTGAGACGAGTATTACTTTTCGTATATTTGTACCGATTTTAAAAGATCAGGTTTCCGCTCATGCGGAACAAATTTGTCATTCAATTGCAAGTGCTGGATTTTTCTCAGGTTGTACTTTAACTATGTCTACTACTCCACACACGAACCAGACCACCCGCACACCGTACGGAGCAGTTTCATGTTAACTGCACAGCAATTGAAACAATTACGTGGATACTGTGTTTCCGATGTAGCGTACAATAAAATTCTTGCGATGCTCGACGCAAAGCCGGATACCACCGATCATACCGCTAAACCTATACCCAAAAGCAAACAACACCTTAGTTCACCGTTCATCGGTACCAGTGAAGATTTAACCAGCTATTCGGATATCCTCAATTCGCAAAGTTCGCTCAATATGATTATGGATAAGAAGGGTAAATTACTTTTCTTTAGCCATGCTTGTGAGCAATTATCCGGTTATCTCTCGGTCGAAGTAGCCGGCAAGTCAATTTATGAGCTATTGGTGCCAAGTGAAGAAAAATTCCGGGTAGAGTCTCAACTGACCAAATTGTGGGAAGAGAAATTCCCACTCGAGTTCGAATCGGAATGGATTACGAGGCAGGGTGAACGAAAACGTATTGCTTGGTCAAACAGCGTTGTATTAAATGAGCGAAAAGAACCGCTGTTTATCATCAGCTCAGGGGTCAATGTAACCGAGTATGCAACTGTCGTAAAAGTTTTACGGCAGCGGGAAGACCAGCTTCAAATGGCGTTAGAAGGTGCGAACCAAGCGATTTGGGACTGGAATTATATCAATGGAATCGCGACCAACCTGCACTGGGCGGAGATGTTGGGGTATGAGCCGATTGAATTAACATTGGAATTTCCCGATTGGCACGTACTTATTCACCCCGACGATATCGATTTGATGCAATCTTCGCTGAAAGACCACATCGACGGTAAGACGAACATATACCGCTGTGAGTACCGGGTAAAGAAGAAGAACGGAGATTGGATTTGGGTACTTTCTCAAGGGCGGGTAGTAGAGCATGACCACGACGGGAAAGCCGCCCGAATAGTTGGAACACGTACCGATATTACCGCCCGCAAACAAGCTGAACTCAACTTACAAACCAGTGAGATTCGGTTTCGAACACTGTTCGATTCCGCTAATGACGCCATATTGATTTTGTCCGACGATATTTTTACCGATTGTAACAATATCGCCCTTGAGTTCTTTGGATGTGAACGCGAAGAACTACTCGGAAATACCCCTTACCACTTTTCACCGCCGACCCAACCGGATGGTTCGCTATCGGAACAAAAAGCGTTGTGGTGGATTGCACTTGCGTTAAGCGGAGAAAAGCAAGTTTTTGAGTGGGTCCACCGCCGGAAAGACGGCACCGACTTCAACTGCGAAATCAGCTTAAGTCCAGTCACCATTGGCAGACAGATATTCATCCAAGTAATTATTCGCGATATCACCGAGCGTAAGCGAATTGAAGAAGATTTACAGGACAGTGAAACACGGTTTAGGTCGTTGTTCGACGATTCACCGGTTGCGTTACTCGAAATCGATACCTCCGAACTTACTCCCTTACTTGAAAAAGTGGTGGATTGGCACGACGAACATTTGCTTGCGGCTATCGATACCGAAATGATAGCAATGATGCTGGGAACTTTGAAAATAGTCGACGCCAATAAAGCGGCAGTAAAAATGTACGGCGTTCCGGACAAAGAAACGATTACTGACAGCCCCGCTTATTCGATGATTCCTGAACTGCGTCATACTTTTGTCAACATGCTTATCGCGATGGCGACCGGTGAGCGACAAATCGCGGAAGAAAGCATATTACGGGTAGCGTGGCGACCGGATCCAATCGAAGTGTTGTTTACAGTGTCATTCAATGAATCGTCGCGGATGATTATCGCGATGCAGGAAATCAGCGACCGTAAGCGCGCGGAAAAGCAGTTGATTGCTTCCGAAACGAAATTCTCCGAAGCATTCCGGCATAATCCTGATTTGATGGTTATTTCCACTGTTGAAGAAGAACGGTTTGTTGAAATCAACGACGCATTTGAGAAAATCACCGGTTACAGCCGAACAGAAGTTATCGGAAAAACAGCCAAAGAACTCGGATTACTCACGGATGATTCTGATGAACCGCAATTTTTAAATGCGCGGCTTCCCGATGGTAAAACTGCTTCATTCGAATTAAAGCTCAAAGCTCGAAGCGGAGAACAACGATTGCTTCGTGCGACAGTCGCTCCGATGACATTAAACGACCGTCCTCATTTGTTGTCGATTTTGCGCGATATAACGGATCAAATGAAAGTGATGGAAACTATCCGTGAAGCACAGAACCGATTTGAAATGGTTATCGAACACAACCCGTTAATCGCGATACAAGGATTTGACCGGGATGGAACTATCCTACATTGGAATCATGCCTCAGAAAATTTGTATGGATATTTTTACGACGAAGCTGTTGGTAAAAAACTACCCAACCTTATCATAAACGATATCGATTCGCGGTCACTGTTTTTCGACGACGTCGAACAAATCTGGACGACCGGAAAAGCACTTCCAGCGTCAGAACGCTTGACAAATTCCGCATCCGGCGATCCACACTGGGTTTTTTCCTCGATGTTTCCAATTCAAGATGAAGGTCAGGTCGTAGAAATCTTCTCGCTTGATATCGATATCACGGAGAAAAAGAACGCCCGGATGGCGCTGGAAGAAGAAAAAGAACGGCTAGCCGTCACATTACGCAGCATAGGTGACGCGGTAATAACAACCGACCGTGACGGTAAAGTTACGTTGTTGAATAAAGCTGCGGAGAAAATGACGGGCTGGAAAAGCGATGAAGCCATCGGCCAATCGCTGACCGAAGTATTCAACGTAGTCGATGAAACGACTCGAAAGCCGATGAGTAATCCGGTTGTTACCGTTTTGAAAACAAAATCCATCGTCTCGCTATCTAATCATACCGTACTTATTGCGCTGGACGGCCAAGAACGAGTAATCGCAGATTCAGGGGCACCAATTTTCGACGCGCACAGTGAAATAATCGGCGTTGTGCTGGTGTTCCGCGACATTACAATGGAACATCACGTTCAAGCGGAAATTCAGCGGTCGGCGAAACTTGAATCGTTGAGCGTGCTTGCCGGCGGAATTGCCCACGACTTCAATAATTTATTGACGGGTATCATTGGGAGTCTCTCATTCATCAGAATGTTTCCCGATGCGCAAGACGAAACGATGAGTTTAATCGGAGAAGCGGAGAAATCCGCATTCCGAGCGAAGGATTTAACACAACAGTTGTTGACGTTTGCCAAGGGTGGCACTCCGGTACGAAAGGTAACCGCGATTAACGACATCATCCGTGAAACGGTAATGTTCTCACTCCGCGGTTCGAAATCGAACGGCCATTTCGAATTACCGGATGATTTGTGGCCGGTAGAAGTCGATTCGGGGCAAATCAGCCAGGTTTTCCAGAATCTGTCTATCAATGCCGTTCAAGCGATGCCACATGGCGGGAAGATTACCGTCCATGCTGAAAACGTGTCACGGGCGACACATCGAATTCCACGGTTTTTGGAAAAAGAACGATATGTTCGAATCGAATTTAACGACAGCGGCACCGGCATTGCGCCGGAAAACTTACAAAAAGTTTTTGATCCTTATTTCACGACAAAAAGCGATGGTTCGGGTTTAGGTTTGGCAACGACTTACTCGATAATAAAGTATCACAATGGTATTATCGAAGTATCTTCACAATTAGGAATTGGCACAACTTTTACGATTTACCTGCCGGCCAAGGAAGAAGCGTTTACTACCGATGTATCGTCCGATACGAATGGCAACGGAATGAAAGGCACTGGCAGAATATTGGTACTCGACGACGATGATATCGTAAGATCGCTGTTAACCCGCGTTTTGGAACACCTCGGTTATGAAGCCGTGATGACGGAAGAAGGAAACCAAACGATAGAAGAGTATAAGAAAGCGAGCGAATCGGGAAACCCGTTCGATGTTGTCATACTTGATTTGACTATTCCGGGGGGTTTGGGTGGATTAGAAGCGTTTGAAGCGCTGCGACAATTCGACCCGAAAGTAAAAGCGATTGTATCGAGCGGTTACGCAACAGATCCCGTAATGTCACATTATAAAGATTATGGGTTTGTAGCGGTAGCGGTCAAGCCGTATAAAATCGGCGAGATGAGTGACTTGATACAACAAGCGTTGGCGAGTTCATAATTGAAAACTTTTTGGAAAAAGAAATAGGGTGACTCGAGCCACCCTATTTTATTATTGCTTTGGATTGTTTTATTCACCCGTCTGTTCGTCGTCTGATCCCATCGTACTGCTGGTTACCTGAACACCCATTTTCCTCAACTCTTTTAGCAATTTACCAGACGGCACGGCAATTTCCTGATGAACCGCACCACGCTCGGTAATTGTTCCGTCAGCGAGAAACTTTCCTACGATTGCGAGCGGGTAGCTGGTCGTCCGTTGCATAGCACTGAATCCGGTTCGCCGGTCATAAGTGTCTATCAATTCATACAACACTTTTTTCGACTTCCCGTTTTTCCTGCCCTTTAGTTCAGCACGTAACAGCACTACATCAGGTTGATCAGGCGGGCAAGTACGACGGAAAATCTCTTCTAAAAACTCACGCGGTTTCACTGCACTACCCGACAAGTTCCACACATTCTGGTCGGCAAGTCCGCAATCGAGAAGGGTTCTAACTTTTTCGCAATGACCCGGATAACGTACGGTTTTATAATCGAGGTCGCGAACTTTTCCCTTCAACGACATCGGCAATGTCGAAGTTCCACCGGAGGTAGTGAAGGCCTCGAGGTGTCCCCACGGCGGTGAAAACGGAATCTCCTCACAATCACTCATGGGTGGAAGCAGTTTAATCTCACCATTTCGCAACGCCAATG
>CAZPUW010000135.1:0-7359 GCA_964589795.1 uncultured bacterium | reverse complement strand
TGATGCAGTGCCTGACCGCCTATTGATGCAGCGGTTTCAGGCGGGGGAAGACGAGGTATTCGATACCCTTCTCCAACGTTATCAAGCACCGTTGTATACTTTTATTCTGCGAATGCTTGGCGATCAGGTCGGAGCCAAGGATATGCTCCAAGAGACCTTCCTCCGAGTATGGGAGCGAAGGGATCAATACCGGGAAATCGCACAATTTTCTACATGGCTCTATACCATCGCCGCGAATTTAGTCCGATCCGAATTGCGCAAGCGCAAATTGCGCCGTTGGATTCCCTTGGGGCATCAGAGCGATGACATGCCGGAAATCGATCCGGCGGATGACGCCATCGGCCCCGAAGAGCTCGCAAACAGCAGCGGACTCCGGGTCAAAATTAACGAGGCGTTACAAAAGTTACCGCGTGAATTTCGTGAAGCTGTCATTTTACGCGATATCAACGATCTCTCTTACGAAGAGATTGCGACTTCTTTGAATGTACCGGTCGGTACAGTCAAATCCCGCGTAAATCGCGGTCGGCAACGTTTACAGGAATTGTTGCGTTCGTATATATAACACCCAATCGCAGTTAACTTTTTTAAGTAGCATGACATTACAACTCATGCTGAAAGACAAACCCAATCGTCGCGAGAAAATATGATCGATTGCACAAGATTTGAGAAGATGTTCCCCGAAGCAGTAACTGGAAAATTATCAGCAATGGAAATGGCGGAATTCGCGGAACATCGCCGGGACTGCCCGGAATGCGCCTCTTTTAATGAAGCAGACGCATACTATCGAACACGCATGCAAACCATCGGGTTCGTGCCGAACGTACCGCCGCTGCCAATCGCCTTTCAGCGTGACCGGAAGTCGCAATTATCAAAACGGCAAGCGTTGCTTCCATTACGTGGATTGAGTTTGGCTGCTGGAATGGTGCTCGGTGTGGTGTTGGTAGGGAGTTTCCTCTTCCGAACACCGGTCGGTGTACCCGGAGCCAACGGATTGGGCGGAAATTCGATTGCGAGTTCGAACCAAATACCTGTCAAACCGAAACCACAGTTTGCCGATAAATCCACTCAGGACAACAATGCGGGGACAAAGGATTCGATTAAATTGAATACGAACCGCCGCATTCCCGACCAGTTCCCGGGACGGATGCAACAGGTTTCTGATAAGTAGGTTCAAAATTACCACCAGAACGGTTTGATAGTTCGTACCAACTTGTGAAGGTAGTGTAACAAAGGAGGTGCTGAATTCAACCCAAAAAACAGGTCTCCGAAATAAACGAAAGGGCGCACCCGGTGCGCCCTTTTGTATTTATAAAAAATCTCAAATCAATAAACAGCTTTCCCGTGTTTCGCAAATAACAACGCTAACTGTCCGACATGGTACATCTGGTGAAGGTTCCAGAGGTATACACACCGCCCTTTCGTGCCATAGAAATCATCTTTTACATTACCTTTCACTAAAGCATGCGGTTCGTCCCACTCTGCATCTTTCAGGTTGCGGAACATCGCATCGTTTTTTGCTACAACTTGTTTCCATTGTTCTCGTAGCGTCGCGACCGGAGCGTATTCCGACGGAGGCAGAAGCTTGCTTTTCATTCCGAATGTCTCTTCGTATTCAGGAAAAAGCATCTCACCTTTACCAAGGAATTTCGATAACTCGTCTTCCGATTCAATAAGATGGCCAAGCACCCATACCCCGTGATTTCTTCCCGGTGCTAATTCAGAGGTAAAATCTTCATCGGCCAACCGGTCAATATAGCCGGAAGCCCAACTGATCATGTTTTGCCACAGTTCGTAAAACCGGAAGGCAACAGGGTTAGCAGTTGGTTCGCTCATGTTTAATTTCCTTGATTTTGCTTCAATTGGTTGTAAAAAAAGGCGGGAATGGTCCCGCCTTAAGATATTCTTTACAATGTAAAGTTATTCTTCTTCGTCAATAATATCAGCGTTACTCCATACTTTCTGGACGTCGTCGTGTTCTTCGAGCGTATCGAGCAAACCGATAAGCGATTTCGCTTCACTTCCCTGAATGGTAATTTTATTTGCCGCGACCCGTTGTACTTCTGCGGATTCAAATTTGATACCGGCTTTTTCCAACGCGCTGACGACCGTTTCTAATTCCGCCGGTACGGTAATTATCTCAAATACGCCTTCTTCACCCTGAACGTCTTCAGCACCAGCTTCGAGTGCAATCTCCATCAACTTATCTTCATTCATTTTTTCATCTTCGATGGTGATGATACCCTTCCGTTCAAACATCCATGCGACTGCGTTTGATTCGGCAAGGTTTCCATTGCGGCGGGTAAACATGTGGCGGATTTCACTGACTGTGCGGTTGCGGTTATCCGTCAGTACCTCGACGAGGACTGCGGTTCCACCGGGGGCGTAACCTTCATATAAAATTTCTTCGTACCGCACCCCTTCAAGTTCACCGGCTCCTTTTTTAACGGCGCGGGTAATGTTGTCGGCGGGCATATTCGATGCTTTTGCTGCGTCGATAGCGCGACGCAAGCGGGGGTTATTTTCCGGGTTGCTGCCATTTTCGCGGGCAGCTATTGTTAGTTCACGGATGACACGGGTGAACTGTTGTCCACGCGCCGCGTCAATTGCCGCCTTTTTACGTTTAATGGTCGCCCATTTTGAGTGTCCGGACATTCCTGCTCCAAGGTGTAAGTCGTGACGCAAACTAAAGTTCGCGGGATTTCGTGAGTAATTTACAGTATGGGAAAGTTATGTAGTATACAACATGAATAGCAAGTGAGGCAAACGAGACCTGTAACCCATATAATTCAGGGCTCAAAGAGATTAGATAGGGATAGCGAACTACTTTGGATGAATCTGTGCTACGCAATGATTATAATGGTTTTATCCTGCTAAAATTCCGAACAGTTATAAATAATTCGGTATGTACAAATCCGGCTGCGGCAAATCACTTTGCAATTTTCCTGTACGGTTTTCGCACCGCATACGGGACAAAAGAGTGGTTCGATATCTATTACGGGAGTTTTTGTTAAGGGTTTTGCGTTGGAAGTTTCGGGATAAAGAAAGAGAGGAAGTTGTTCCCCCGGATCGATGAATTGTAAACGAAGTGACATCGAATTAACCTCCGTAATGTTGGTTCCAGCCAAGTTGGTCGATGACGTCGAAAAAAGTTGTGAATGAGAAGAAGTGTTTTTGTTCCCGCTGAAGTTTTCTTGCTAAGGCATCTCCGGCTAATGCGAATATTATGTTAACCCGTTCCGAAACACAATAGTCAGTGATGCCATCGCCAATAAATATCGCCTCTCTTCCGAGTTTTTTTAACCATTCGTCTGAGAGGCATTTGCAATGTAACGACTTACATCCGGGTAGTGATTCATGTACACATTCGATTTCCCAACCGCCTGCCTCATCGAGTCCGCTGATATGATTTGCGTAAACTTCGCATTCTATCTCATGCTGTTTGAGATAAGGTGCGATAATCTCAACGAATCCACCGGAAACAATACGGACGGGCAGGTTACGAACTCTCGAAGCGGCGAGAAACTCCCGGAAACCTTCACGAATCGGAATGTGCTCCAATAACTCACTAATTGCATTTTCTGGTGTAATGCGCAGTGATTTCATTTGAATTCGGAGTGCTTCTTCTCCGGTAATTTTATCACACTCAATTGCATCGTCGAGTTTTTTCCAATCCTTCATGCCATACCGGTCGAGTAGATAGACGAGCGTATCCTCGACAGTTATTGTCCTGTCGAAGTCAATCAGTATTCCGTATTGTATTTCTTTTTGTAACAGCATGGCAAGAAAGTAGTGTGCAGACGGTCAGTTTACAATGTAGGGGCGCTGCCAAGCTGCGCCCTTTCTTTTTCTTTTTTCATGTTTTCGTAGGACAGGCACTCTTGCCTATCCCTTGAGAGTTTCTTTACGCCGGGTAGTGCGGGCGTCCTCGCCCGCACAGTACGTCCGACATTCTTGTCGGGCGATTCGTAGGGGCGCGTCATGCTGCGCCCTTTCTTTTCTCTTTCATCTTTTCGTAAGACAGAACCCTGCACATTTTCAGGAGTGCCGGCTCACGAACACCTTTGAATCTTGTAAATATCAAGTTCGTAATTCATTCTGTCCCTTAAACGTTTCCTTTTTTTATCTTATTTTTTTTCCTACTCCTGTCCCCAATGCCCATAGCCCATTGCCCACCACCTACCTACTTGAGCGGTTTCTTACCACCCATAACCCGAATAGCATTTATCATGTGCTTCATCTCCATTTTTTCTTTCGCATGTCTCACCGCTTGCTCACGCAACTCTTGCGGAAGTATGGATCGTTGGATCCGGAGCGCACGGTTATGATCCTCTAAAATTAAATCAACTTCGGTATCCGGACCGATTTTTAATTGGTTGAGCAATGCTTTATCGATGACCAATGCATAGCTGGTATTCAGCTTGATAAGTTTCTTTCCCATTTTACCCTCGTTGTGTATATGTAATACATATACCAAATCCCCGTTATTGCGACTAATTTGATTGTAAATGAAACTATAGCTACTGTTTTACCTTGATTTATAATTTTAACTGTCGCAACTACTACAATTCTACTTTTCTCGACCCACTCTAATGTTTCGATTCAAAAAAAACGTCCGGCTGAAGCCGGACGCCCTATCTAACACCTAAAAACACCACCTACTTGTGATGGCAATCGACGCAACTCATCGTCTTATGGCATGCGAAACAATTCTCGTGTAATGCAACTTTCGCCTCCGAAACATCAATTGTCTTCACATCCTTGCTGTGGCAGTGTGTACAGCTTTCGACGTGATGGCAGCGGATACATTCGAGTTTGAATTCGTTGACATGCTTCTTGTGGTTGAACACGATTTGTGTCCCACCGAGATACTTTGTCTGGAACACATATTCGTCGGGTATCGGACGTTGGCGGTTCTGCCAATCATACAGAATTGATGTAGTATCGTGCTTCATCTCCGGTGCCGTTGCGGCTTTCTCGGGGGCGGGGGTTTCCGCCATCGCAAGCGTGATGCAAACAAGAATAAGGATTGCGAGTAAGGATTTCATTGTAACCTCTTTAATTCCGTAGGACAGACATTCTTGTCTGTCCATAAAAAAAATCTTAGACAGGCCTGTATGTCTGTCCTATTATCGATTAATGTTCGTGCTCTTCACCTTCTTCGAGTTCCGGGAATACCGGGAAGAAACGGGCGATGAAATAGAATACTAAAATCCCACCGGTTAGCAGGAACAGCGAAATACTGATTTCGGTATAGGCCGGGAAATAAGACGCATGCGATGCCCGTAGCATCCCAATCCACGATACATTGAAACGATTATCCAACACGCCCAATACGACCATCATCGACGCAGTAAATAACCAGCCGGGACTGGTGCGTAATTTTTTGATGGCAAGGATTCCCATTGCCGCAACTAGCAGTCCCATCTCAAGAATAAAGAACCAACTCTCAAATGTCCCCGCGAATACCTTATTCGCAACACCGCGCACGAATAAATCCTGAATCTTGATACCGACATACACAACCAGAGCGACTTGAAGGAAGTGTGCGAGTTCAATCAAAATCGGGGTTTCGAGACCCCGCTTGAACACTCGGGCGCTGAATGTCGATTCGACAATGACCATCGCTGGGCCGACTGTTACCGCAGACAGAAAGAAGAACAGCGGAATAATTGGCGTGTACCACAATGGGTGCAGTTTTTCGGGAACGATAAGGAATACCGAACCGAGCGACGATTGGTGGAGTGTCGAAAGCAATACACCTGCAATGACGAGCGGGATAGTCACACTACGGAGAATTCGCAATGGTGTATGGAGATGGAATTTTTCCAATACGACCGGTAGAAATTCGAGGAAGAGGACAGTGAGGTACAACATCACGCACCACGCGACCTCGAACATGACTGAGTGTGGATTACCCATTACCATCGGGTGCCACACGTTGTACCACTTACCTAAGTCGTACAGCAACCCGACTGCTACAAGTAAGTAGCCGAGGAATGCGGTAAGGACTGTCGGACGGACGATTGCATGGAATTTTTCATAACCGATAACATAGACAAGAAAACAGAGTGTGAAACCGCCTGCCGCAAGTGCCACACCACCGACGACATCAAAGCTAATCCAAAGTCCCCACGGAAAAGTGTCGGAAAGATTAGTTACTGCACCAAGTCCGAATAAGAAACGCCGAAGCGTGATAAACAATCCTTGCAGGATGATAAACGAGAAAACGAGCCAGATGAATTTGCGTTTGGTGTTCATCCCTTTAACTTCAGTGATAACACCGGTCAGAATGAAAGTCAGAATCTTCTTGATCACGATTCCTTTCCTCCATTCTTTCCTTTCTTCAACTTCTTCCGTTCCATTTCCTCTTCACCCACTGCCATCCGTCGATTGACGATCCACGACAAGCCGCCAAGAAGTAAACCACCGGTGATAACAATGTTCGGAATCTTACTCATTACTGTCCATGTCAATTCCGGCAATGCTTCGGTGGGGAGGTCGGTACGGAAACCGAGGTCGGCAAAGGGTATCGCGGAGAGCATCAATACCGAAGTGCCGCCAACGGTATTTTCGCCATATACTTCGTGGACATACCGGTCGGGGAAATTCGCGATGCGGCGGTGGGCAAGTTCCAACAATTTATCACGCTCACCGAATCGGCATGCCGCAGTCGGACAGACCCACGCACAAGCAGTAGTCCCGCCTTCTTTTGAAATGCGGTCATAACACATGATACATTTGCGGACGACCGGAACCGCATGGTCCCATTCGTACTTCGGGACTTGAAACGGACACGCCATCATGCAATAACGGCAACCGAAACATTTATCCGCATGATAAATCACCGGTCCCAGTTTTGTTTTTTCCATTGCCGCCACCGGGCACACCGACACGCACGCCGGGGTTTGGCAGTGCATACACATCTTGCGGAAATATTGGTCATCCCGCTTCAAAACTGTCGTGTAACTTTTGTAATCCATCTTCCCTTCCGGTGGATGTTCGGGAAGTTGGTTTTGCTCGGAACAAGCATGTTCACATGCTTTACATCCGATGCACTTGGTGAAATCGAGCAGGATGGATTTGGACATGAGGTAACCCTTGGATACCGATTCGGGAGTGTGGAACGCAATAGCTCGCATTGCTATCGGTGTTCGCAGTAAATCATTCGTTTTTTCGTTTAATCGAAGCGATTTTGAATCGTGAGCGTAAAATGACACAATCAAATCGATTGAATTGGGTCATAACACTCAATTGTGGTGTATTTAGCGATAACTAAGTGAAGTAGTAGCAATTTGTGTGCCGGGACAAGAAAAATGATTTGTTTTATGGTATTAAATAGTTTTTTTAGGGAAAAGTAGA
>CAZPUW010000134.1:0-7367 GCA_964589795.1 uncultured bacterium | reverse complement strand
TTAGTGTGCCGGGAACTTACGAAATTTCTGTACTCGAAGACTTTATATGGGGGAACGTTGAACCCAAATTAGTTCGTTTTCCTATGCATAGAACAATGTTTTTCTACGTCTCTAAAGATACCGTATTATGGTTTTCGAGTCGAGATGAAAGGGAACGGGCAATTCGGGATTCACTGGTGTTTCCAAATGTCGTGTTGCGACGAGCAAGGGCACATGCCGACACGACATATTGGTTCAAAGCGGCACAGCAAAATATATCATCTTATACTACACGTGCCGATTTAGCCAATCTGGCTATTCTCTTGGGCTTACTACCAAATCGCGTACCGTATCAGGAAATACAAAATCATTTCGATTCCACACAAACAGCTTTAATCAAGACATGCCAATTGGTGTACTCTAAACCGCAATATGGCATGCTCGATCATGAGTTATCAATGGATATGCTAAAGCGCAACTCGAAAGAAATGGTGTGTAGTCTATCTTCTGAACGTTTGCAAGCATTAGAAAGACATATCATGAATCATTTAGAGGATCTTTATGACCTTGATCAGCAGATAATCAAATCAAAATCACCGGGTGAACAAACGAAACTGCTGAAGGAACGCGAGGCGTTTTTAGCTAAAGAAATGAAAGAAAGAAAAGCGCTATTGGAAACCAAATGAATGAAAACGGGAGGGTCTGTTAGCCCTCCCCTACTTTTTACGGGATTGGGCATCTTCGATTTGCCCTCCACCCCTTGAGCGATTAAATTCGTATTACCACTTGTAAACAGGAAGCGTAAGCTATTGGCGAAATCGACTCATTTGTGAGATAACCATGCCGACCGAAACCGGAGGGACTCGTGACGACCAACCTCCCCCACGAGACATTTATCTATCTCTCCGACTGGATGAATCGCCCGGTCTATGATTCCGAACATAAACGTATCGGCAAGATGGTCGATGCCATCGCGGATACAACTACCCACTTTCCCCCACTTCGCGCACTAATCATCCGTAAACAGGGTACCAAGTACCGGTACCAACCCACTTCGGCTGAGCTCATGACGTGGCTCTCCGAGGAACGGGTTACCATCGATCCTGCGAAATTGTCTTCGTTCCAAACCGGCAAGGAGGAGTTCCTCGTCCGCGATTGGTTGTGGGACCGGCAAATCGTGGACATCTCCGGTGCGAAAGTAAAACGGGTCAACGATGTTCAACTCCTCATCGGACGGGAAAGCCACATCGTTCACGTCGATGTAGGATTTCTCGGGTTGGTGCGGCGGCTCGGTTTCGAACCGGGCGTCAAATTTCTCGCCAAACTTGCAGGCAAGAAATTAGAAGAAGAGCTCATCTCATGGAAGTATGTCGCCCCGGTCAAAGGACAAGGGGGAGCACCGCTCCAGCTTTCGATACAAATCAATTCACTGCGCAACCTCCACCCGGCGGAACTCGCCGATGTGCTCGAAGACCTCGATAAAGAAGAGCGGGCGGAGATTGTCCGCGCTGTCGGTCCGGAAACTGCCGCCGCCGCACTCGAAGTATCGGAAGAAGAAGTACAAAAGAGCGTCCTCGAATCGTTGTCCGCTGAAGAATCCGCCGACATTCTCGAAGAGATGGAATTGCAGGTCGCCGCCGACGTGCTCGAAGTGGTTGGTGTCGATGTTGCCGAAGCGATGCTCGCGGAAGTCGATCCGGAGACCCGCGAGGACATCACCGAGCTTGCCGCGCATAAAGATGAAACAGCGGGCTCGTTGATGTCGAGTGATTTCATGTCGTGCCACCCTGACGATACCGCTGAAGATGTGTTAGAACAGGTGCGACGGCTTGCCCGCGAAATTGAAGCGTTTTTGTATATCTATGTTATCGACTCGGATGATAAATGCCTCGGCGTTGTGTCGTTGCGCGCCGTACTCACCGCGTCCCCACTTACCCCGATTACCGAACTGATGCACAAACGATTTTTGTCGGTGGAACCGGAAACTGAAATCAAAGAAGTTGCGGAACTGTTTGCGACGTACGATTTCGCATTCTGTCCGGTTCTCAAAGATGAAAAGATGCTCGGTATCATCTCGCTTAAGCACTCCTTCGACGACTTACTGCCGCTATTCTGGAAACGCAGGAACGATTGATGAATATAGTTCCTGCCGCGATTACCCGTTATCTCCCACAACGATTACGCCGTCCATTACGGCGCGTTGCCATCTTTTTTGCGATTGTCGGGCCGGGTTTGATTACCGCAAACGTGGACAATGATTCCGGCGGTATCGCGACATACTCACAAGCGGGTGCACACTATGGTTTTGCGATGCTGTGGATGTTTATCCCGATGATGATTATGCTGATGGTAGTGCAGGAGATGTCGAACCGGATGGGAGTCGTAACCGGTAAAGGGCTCTCCGATTTAATCCGGGAGCGGTTCGGCGTCAAACTCACATTTTGGCTGATGCTTGGAATCTTACTCACCAATTTCGGAAATATTATCGCGGAGTTTTCCGGCGTCGCGGCGGCGGGTGAAATTTGGGGCATCCCGCGTTATGTGTCCGTCCCGGCAGCGGGGATATTGGTGTGGTTTCTCGCGGTAAAAGGAAACTATAAAGTCATCGAGCGCATCTTTTTGGTCGCGGTATTCTTTTATGTCTCATATCTGATCGCCGGATTGAAAGTCGATACCGATTGGCACGCGGTCTGGTCATCTACCATCAAACCGACACTTTCCATCGACCCGCAAAAAACAATCGACCCGACATTTGTGTTGGTACTGGTCGGTGTTATCGGGACAACGATTGCACCGTGGATGCAGTTTTACCAGCAATCGAGTGTGGCGGAAAAAAATATCCACATCAGCCAATACGGATACAGTAAACTCGATACGATTATCGGATGTATAGCAGTTACGGTGGTTGCGGGATTTATTACCATTCTTTGCGCGGTAACACTATTTCCACACGGTATTCACATCGATACGGCGGGGGATGCGGCAAAGTCGTTAATCCCATTCGCGGGGCGGTTTGCGGGGAGTTTGTTTGCATTCGGTTTGATGAATGCATCATTGTTTGCGGCGAGTATTCTTCCCCTATCGACTTCGTACACGATTTGCGAGGCATTCGGGTGGGAAGGGGGCGTCGATAAAAAATGGGATGATGCAAAACAATTTTACGTTATCTACACTGCGCTTATCGTTATTGGTGGTGCCATCATCCTGTTACCGAATTTGCCATTGATTTCGATTATGGTGATAAGTCAGCAGATTAACGGAATGGTGTTACCGTTCGTGCTGGTACCGATGCTCATTCTCATCAATGATAAAAATATTATGGGGGAGTGGACGAATAAATTATTTGGAAATATTATCGCTGTGGGCTTGACAGTACTTCTGATTGTGCTCTCGATCGTGTCGCTGGTGTTTATGTAGCGTATTACGAATCCAAAAGACCACGCATCTGCTCGAGATATTGGTAGAATGCGTTCTTGCCGGCAACAGTCAATTTATACAGTGTTCGCGGTTTTCGCTCGACAAACTCTTTCTTCACCTTCACATATCCCGCATTCTCCAACTTCAACATGTGCGACGACAAATTCCCCTGCGTCAGTTTGGTTTGACTCATCAGATAGACAAAGTCAGCACTCTCGACAACCGCGAGTACTTTCATTATCTGCAATCGCGCCGGTTCGTGAATGACACGGTCGAGATTCGAGAAATCATTCGGATCCGGTGCTTCACGAGCACTCATGATTGCTCCACATAGCGCGGACGCCTCGTCGCAAGCAAATTTCTTGCCTGAATAACACCCAAAACAAAAACATAAGACCCGACAATAATCGAATTAGTCAAACGCGGAACGTGGCAAAAATGCAACAGTAAATACAGCGGTGCCGAAGCTACCAAGGGAAGCATGGAACGCTTGAATTTGAATACTTTACCCGACACGTAAAACGACGCCGCAATCCACACCGCAAAAAACAAATCTGCGTTGGCAAAGAATGACAACGGTGTTCCTTTTGACATCATGTGCGGGATTTGGGCAACCAACATAAATGGAACGAATACGAGTGCCATTGCCGCCGATGACCGATACCGGGTGCGCATCAGAAGTTTTCCCCGTTTGAAATTTTCCTTACCCATTACATTTCTTGTAAAGACATACGGCCAAAGCGTGGTAAGGGCAATCGCGACAATCAATGCCGGGGCGAGCGATAGTACCTTATCCATATTCCAAAATTCCATACCAATCATTACATAAAAAAATGCGGTATAAAATTCCATTCCACCATCCGAGCGGATTTTTTCCACCAAATCCCGCTCCGAGGATTCGTTGTTAATGAATTCGATCTCCGCCTGTGGATTAACCGGTTCTGCCATTGGCTTAGGTAGTTTGGGATGGTCGGCAAAGTATCGTCGCATCAACCACGCACCGGGTAATGCTAAAGTAAGTCCGAGAATCAGAAAAATGGAAAACGGTTTTATGATTCCCCACAGCGCTAATCCCCAAGTTACTCCATTAATTATTGCAACGACGTAGTGGCGTTTTAGGTTTCGGGCGATAGCTATCGCAATAAAGCAGAACGTTGTAATCGAGCCGAAGAATAAGGCGAAATCCGCATCTTCAGTCGGGAACAGCACTTTAAATTTGTCCTGCATATTCCATTGATACACGAGAAAACCGACGGCAATGGAAGCAATTATAGCGGTTGCGGTGATGTACACATACCGTGTGATTTCCTGCTTGATTAAGTCGGGGTGAAACTTGACATGCCCTACCCGTCGCGTGAGTATCCATTCATTCCACACGAAGCAAAGCAATACAACTGACCAAATATTTACAGCAATCATCACCGGATGGAAGTGTAACAACTTGCAAATAGTGAGGAATATTAATCCGCTACCAACAATTAACTCGATATGGCCATCGGCATGGTATGACCGGAGTGTTTTTAGTTCAGTGTCGGTTTCGGTTAAGGAATCAGACGGGATCATAATACCTCCAGTGGTTGCGGGGGAGTGCTACGAAGAAATTGTATCGCCTTCATTATTCCTACAAGCAATACCAAACCGCCGACAATTAATGCCGTCGTCGGTGTCGTGATTTGGCTACTTCTTAAAAAGACATAGAGCAAGAGCGGATACATCACCATTGCGGTTTGCCCCTTCAATGACAAACGGTAGTAAAGCCACAATAAATAGGCGCTGAAAGTACCGATAACCAGAATATCCATAAATGATTTATAGGTTTGATTGTATTCTTTCGGAAGGTAATCGGGAAGTGAAATGATAACTATGAATGGGACAATCCCAATCAAGCTGAATGAAGGCGAAAATCGGGAACGTTCTATTTCACGGGCTACCGCAAAATTCCGCTTACCCATTCTCAACCTTGTTACTATTAGCCGCCAGCATATCACGACTACGAAACCTATAAAAAGGTATAACACCGTTCTTAGGGAATGGATCAAATTCAGACAACCGGCAAAGAAATACATAACTGCAGACATAAAAATATTCAATCCATCCGAATTATAGTATGTGTATATTTCACTTTTCTGTTTCTCTTCCTTTACAAATTCACTTTCAATTTCAGGATTATCGTCCTCGATGACGGGATATTCCGGCTTGGGATGTTCGCTCAGAAACCGTTTTATACGCAATCCACCGTACACCACCATTACAACACCTAAGCCCGACAGCGTATACATCGGGTCGAAATTTCCCAGTAGTGCCCACGCAAATGCACCAATATTCAGCAAAGCAAACAGGTAATGGACTTTAGTTTTTCGCGCGACAGCGACTGTGAGAAAACTAATCGTAGCTACTAATCCGATAAAAAGAAAGGAACCGGCTTCGCTCCCTTCAAACCAATAACGGAAATTGTCTCGAATTACATAGAGAATGATTGTCGTCGAAACAACTAACAGCAGCAATATACCGAGGACGATTGCTCCTACTTTCGCTTCATGTTTGACCAGCCCCGGCTTAAATTCAACGTGACCGATACGGGGAAGCACCACCCATTTTTTCCACTCAAATACCGGTATGAAAAGCGCCATTACTATGACATTCATTACGATGGGATTGATCTTAAGAATATCCATCAGAGCGATTAGCACTAAACCGAGACCAACGAAAAATTCGATATGTCCGGTTGAAGTGTACTCGCGGTATGCCTTGAGTTCGTCCCGATTGTAGTCGTGGTTCATATTGCCTCCAATGGTTGCGGAGGCGGTAATTTAAAAAACCTAACAGCACGATATACCGCCAGTGGGAAGGTGAGAGCGGCGAGAATAATCCCATTCCAGAAAATTGGTACACTACAGAAATGCAGGACAACAAAGATTGCGGCGGTCGCAAGCAACGGGGCATTAAACGGGGCACCGGTCGCTTTCGAAAAGAGGAAATTAACAATTAGGAAATACGATGCCAACGGAACGATGCGAAGTAAGTCGGGATTGAGTTTTAAGTAAGAGAATAAATTTGACGAATATAACCCGGTCATCGAAACGATTACAGCTCCAATCAGCACGATTGCCAAAATCATCCGAATGGATACGCGGGATGTGATGAAATTCCATGGGACACGATAATATTTTTTCCCCATTCTCGATTTAACGATTACGGTCGCCCAAACCAAAATCAGTACAAACCCGATTCCTTCGACAATATTTACTAACGGCGATATTTTTCCAAACTCTAAAGCGGTACTTAAGTACATCAAGCCGAAGTAAAATTCCACAGTGCCATCGGAACGGAAAGACTTTAATAGTTTTCGTTCGTGCTCAAGTTTTTGCTGAAATTCGGCTTCCACTTCGGGACGGCGCGGTTCGGTTAGAACTTTTTCCAATCGGGGGTGTGTGCGGAAGAAATTCCATAACATGACACCACCAAACAAAGCAAGGACAACTCCGTCGGCAACAAAAGGAATATAGTGGCGGGTATTAAACAGCGGAACCACGCTCCAGGCAACAAGATTTACGAACGCAACAACATAGTGGCGGGGAGCGCGGCGGGCGACGGCGAATGCGATAAAAAGAAATGTTGTCGCGGCGATGAATATGATGTCGTCAAGTATATTTCCCAAACCCGACCGCGTAGCGAGTCCCTCGTGGAAAACAATTATGGGAGTTACCACTAGCGCGAGCGCAATCAGATAGCCGATAGTTACAAGAGCATACCGTTTTCTTGTCTGTTCGACGATAGCAGGTGAAAACTTTACGTAACCGACAAACTTTGACGATACGAGATCTTTCCAAAGCAAGAGTGCAACGACAACCAGTAGGAAAATCAACCCTACCGCAGTGTTACTGATATGTATCGCACTACTAAGGAAAAGCAGTACCAAACCGACACCGCTGATAAACTCGACATGCCCATCTGCATAGTGCTCGCGGTAT
>CAZPUW010000133.1:0-7399 GCA_964589795.1 uncultured bacterium | reverse complement strand
TGACGGCATCGGCATCAAGATTAAAAGTTGTACTTGTCGTTGAAATAGGATCGCGAATATCCATTCCCTCGATGACGAAAGCAACTTCACTCGAACGTCCGCCACGCACGTGGATTTGGCCTTCACGGTCGATTTTTACACCGGGCCGGGTGGCAACGACGTCTGCTAAATTGCTTACAGTAAGCTTTTTGAGGTCTTTAGAAGAAAAACTTTGCTCACTGGAGGATGACTTAGTATTAACCGTAGGTTTATCGGCGGTGACTACCATCTCAATATTTTGTATGCTTTGAGGATTCAAAGTCTCATTTTGGGTAAACGTATTGTTGGAAATGACAAGAATACCTTTTACTGTAATCGCGCCATACCCGACCATGCTGAATCGCATCGTGTACGTACCCGGAGGGAGGTTGTTGATACTGTAGTAACCATCGGCATCGGTTTTAGCACCAGTTTTTTGCCCGCTGGATTCATCTGTTAATTGTACCGTAGCACCGGGTGCCGCATCGCCGAGATCCTTCAACATCACCCTACCGGTGATTTTTCCGGTTACACCCGCGAATGCCAAGCCGGCAATCTCCAAGATTAACAGAAGTGCAATAACGCTTTTTAAACTTCTCATCGCGACCCCATCTCCAATCTTTCGAGGGTTTGCGTCCATGCGACTGAACCTATAGTCAAACATGCGATTGGTTAATTAACCAATCGGTGAGCAACATGTTTGTAAAAAAATTGTGAACATCAAACCGACTTCCGTTGCGGAAACCCTAAAAGCATCGAATTCATACAGCTCTGGAATATTTGTCTTTACCTTTCCGGTGAGTCTATTCACACAATCGAACGAGGGATTGGGTGGATAGTGAGGAATGCTGTAATCCGTTACGGATAGTCAGGAACTACTTGGTGTATAGTGCGTTAAGATAATGTGCAAATGTGCTTGCCGCAACTGAAAAGCAATTGCGATTGCTTCGCGTGAATCTTTTTACCTAAATACCGCTTCAAACGTGTACATTCATTTTCCAATTCCGTTCCATAATTTCATCAAACAAAAACTATCATTCCCTAAAATTATAACGGCAGGTAAAACTAAATCATTTTGATTGTCTATCTTTATCGTTTCGAACTTTCAAGTGTTATAGTCAATTTCGTGGTTTCACCAACACGAACGACAACGCCGGTAACGCGCTTGATTTGGTAATGCTCGTCAAAACCGATGTCAAACGTATAACTTCCGGGTTGAATTCGAAAAGTAAATTTTCCTTCCTCATCTATTTTCGAACCGGTATGAGTTTCTTCAATTCCGAAATAACCACCGGATGCCGCTCCGTGAGTATCTTCCAATGTGACCTGACCCTGAACCACCCCTGAATTTTGTTCAGTCAACGCGACGGTATCAGACGTGATATCCTTTTGCGTATTCGGTACGGATTGCTGGTGAGCAGAATTGTGTTTGCTCTTGGTGTTTAAATAATTAAACGTGTCTGGTGGAACCAAATTTCTTTTTTGAAAAGTACTGTTTCCCGCTTCCGGTATTAGTTCCGCAGTTTGGGAAGTCGGGTGTCCCGACTTTACTTCGACGTTCTCAATTCTTGCTTCCTCATATCCACTTCGTATAAACCGCAACGTGTATGTCCCTTCCACAACGCCTTTCAGAACATACAGCCCATTGGATCCTGTGGTCGTCTGGCGTTCCTGTCCCACCAATGTAACGGTTACATTCCCGAGGGGAACCATCGTGTTTTTATCCCGTACCCTGCCGGTTATCCAACTTGAAGTACGTGAGCCGAGTGTGCTGCTTGCAGAAACATGCGAAGACATCGAACCGAGTAGTGGTTCCATCGAAGAAGATGGGTCGCGCAGCATCATCACATCCTGAGTAGTGGTTGCGCTCTCCCGGATAACAATACCGACTTGTGTTTGCTCTTTACATCCCTGACTTTTAAATGAAACGGTGTACGTCCCTACTGGTATCTCAAGCAGATAGTAGCCCTCACCGTTCGTCTTACTCGATTTCTTCAGGTTATTTACCGATACCCGCGCCCCCTTAATCGGTTCACCCGTTTGATCGTCATGGACGCAACCGCCAAGGTAGCCGGTGAGTGTGGGTCGTGGTTGTAACGTGTCGGATGGTGAAGAAGCAAATGCAACCGCAAGTGGAAAAATTATCGTGACAAGCGAAACCAAATAACTCTGTTTCATTCGTACTCCTAATCACCGAGGCATGTAGTACTCTCAACGCCGTTGCAGACGTTAAAATTGCGTACGTCTTTCATATCTAAAGGTACAGAGAATTTTACATGGAGTGCCAATTTTGTAGGCGGCAATTCCTATCTAACTGATATATGAAGCCAATAATACTTCAATTCATTAGAGTTATAAAGATAGTTCTGCTAATCACGAATAATTTCATTTTGTATGGTTTTCCACTTGTATCAATTCGAATTTTAACATTATTATGTTACTAAGCTTTACCATATCGATTCAATTCAATAAACGACCTTCTTTACTACGTGGAGGAAGTATGTTACGCCTGATTAACGTTTCGCTGACTTTACTCCTAACTATTTCGATGTTGACCCTCGCTTATGCGGATGATAGTACAAACGTCACCCGTATCATGCACTATCGTCTTCCCAGTTACAGTGACGGGTTTTCGGCGAATGGCACTATCGCGTCGGTTATGGATCGCGATGCCGGAGCGCTCATTTTCAATATTACCGACCCCATGAACCCCGTCCTGTTAAGCACCTATCCGTTAGAAGGGTGGACACACATGTCCACGCTTGCGGGGCGGCTCGAAATAGTATCTCGCCGCGACCACGGTTTTTCTATTTTCGACATTACCGACGCTTCTTCTCCTACTTTATTGTCAACAGTAACATTTGAAGGGTATCCCGACATCACGTCTTGCGTTACGAAATTGCCGTACGCTTACTTTTGCGATAGCGGCCAACACATGTACATCTATGATATCAGCAATCCGAATGCCCCCGTCCGCACTGGAACGTTCAACTCCGCAGGCAATCCATTCTGCATGAAATTGTACAATAGTTATGCGTTTATCGCTTCGTTGGGTGCTGGACTCGAAATCGTCGACATTTCTGATCCGACTTCACCGCAATTAGTGAGCCGGTATCAATTCAATGGGGAAGCTTGGCAAGTATATATCGATCACGAAATTGCGTACATCTCCGGTGGCTACGCCGGTCTGCTTGCGGTTGATATCAGCAATCCGTCGCAACCGACATTGCTTGGTTCGCTCACATTAGCGACTGCGAATGATTACGGTGCATCGTCGGTTATCGTCTCGCAGGGCGTAGCGTATGTGGGAGATTTTGACGCCGGGTTGAGAGTCGTGGATGTTTCCACTCCGGGCAATATGGCTGAAATTGGACATTACCGCTCGACGTCGCCGGGAATGAATCACTGTCAGGATTTGGTAAAAGTCGGTAATACTATCTTTGCCGCCGATGGTTCTTATTTCAGTGCATACCGGTTAACCAGTTCAGACGCCAACACATCAGTACCGGAAATCGATTCAAGCTTACTTCCAAAAGAAACGAAACTGGAACAAAACTACCCCAACCCATATAACTCTTCAACATGGATACGATTTTCAGTGGCTCGTGAGGAACCCGTCACCATACGTATCTTCGATGTCAACGGACGGTTGATCGCAAACCGCGATTTGGGAAATGTAAAAGCCGGAAATCACGAAATGTACTTTAATGGCGCGGGGTTGAGTTCAGGAACATACTTCTATCAGATGAGGACTTCATCTTCTGTACAGACAAAGCAGATGTTCCTGTTGAAGTAAAAGTTTACGCACAAAAAAAGGGCGGTGGTTCACCGCCCTTTTTTTATATTTTCGAAATCAGGATTTGATTACTAATGCCTGACCTGTTAGAAGGTAAATCGGTTTTTCCGGTTTGGTCGCAAAGAAGGTATCGACGGCTTCTTTCGCACCGGGACAGGTCAGAAATCCATAGTCATCGAAAACCATCAGCCCGCTGGCTACCATCCTTGGGTAGAAAAATTCACAGCAATCCCAAACCGATTGGTAGATATCGACGTCGATATGAACCATACAGAATTTCTTGTTGACAATCGGAGGAGAAGTCTGCGGAAAGTATCCCTGATAAATTTCGATGTTCTTACGGTCGGCAAGGAATTTTTTTACGAATTCCAACGGTGCGTCGTTGAAATCCCCTTTTTTATGCCAATCTTTGTCGGCGCGTGTCTCCGGCATGCCTTCAAACGTATCGAAAATATAAATCGTTTTCTTGGTGTCTTCCAGATTTTTTGCCAATAACCACGCCGTACCCCCCTTATACACACCGACTTCGGCAACGTCGCCTTCCAACGACTTCACCGACTTGGCGAATTGTTTTAAAAAGGCAATCCGGTTTCGGTCAACCAAAGTGTGTGTCGCCAAGTGATCATATTCGTCGCAAATTTCCTTATCGATTTTATACAGGTCGATAATCGGTGGTTTTCGTTTTGGTAATTTATGCGGAGACATCCCTAAAGCGATGAGTGTATTCTTCACGATGGTATTAAGCGTCGGCATGGTTATTCCTTGAATTATACCGGAAATATATCATTTGTCCATTATTCCTGCAAACCATCGCACTTACACACAGTGTTGCACCACAGGCAACCGCGTTCTGCGTAAGCACTCCACTACATATTTCTGTCGGGTTCGTTAACTACGGTTTAATTCTTGTCCGTTGAGGGTGCGTATCGTGTGTCTGATTGGGACGTTGCGTACTTGAGTGATATTGTGTTCCGCGATAAAGATGCGCTGGTGTGCCGTAACCATTCGATATTATCGTCGGATAAGTTGAACTCATATCGGTTGTTGCAGTAGGTGCTGGTTGGTTGTCGGCCGTTTCGTATGCAGTTTGCGGTTTCGTTTCGACCGGCTCTTCGGTGGATGGTGGGGATTGAACAAACACTTTCACAGGTTCGGTGTTGAGTTTTGGTTCGCCGTTGGTGTTGGAACGATTGAGTGAAGCATTGATTGTCGTTATTGAATTGGAACGGATAGTTTCATCGCGCTTTAAATTCTCACAACCATCGCAACTAAACGAAATCGCTACGTTTCCAGCCGGAACATCCGCTATACAGAAAAAGCCATCGCCGTCGGTCAACGTCGATTTGTTCAAACCTGCAATCGTAACGGTTGCTTCTTCAACCGCGAAACCGGTCTTCTTATCTGTTACCCGTCCTGCGACAAATCCGTTCGAACCGCTGAAAGCGAAGGTTGGTAAAACACTGGCGAACAAGCAAATCAGAATAAAACGCTTCATAACCACCTCACAACCGACATCTTTGTTCAAAACCTGTACTCAAATATAAATACGAATACTAAAAACAAAAAGGCGGAACCTATGTTCCGCCTTTTCCCATACCTAAAGGTATCAACCAAGATTCTTGATAATCGAATCGCCAAACGCCGCCGTACCCACTTTGATTGCGCCTTCCATTTGGCGGGCAAGGTCGTAGGTAACAACTTTTTGGTCGATTGAACGTTCAATACCTTTGCTGATGCTTTCAGCAACTTCATCCCAACCGAGATACTCGAACATCATGACACCGGCGAGAATAACCGCGCCGGGATTTATCATGTCTTTATCGGCATATTTCGGAGCGGTTCCATGCGTCGCTTCAAACAGGCCATGGAAATCACCGATATTCGCACCCGGAGCTAAACCAAGTCCGCCTACTTGCGCGGCGGCGGCATCACTCAAATAGTCGCCGTTCAAATTTGGTGTGGCGAGAACGCTATATTCGTCCGGACGAAGCAACAATTGTTGGAAAATCGAATCGGCGATGCGGTCTTTAATCATCACCATACCCGCTGGGGTCTTGCCGTCATGTTTAGCATATACTTCGTCTTCAGTAATAACCGAATCGGCAAATTCTTGACGGGCAAGTTCATAACCCCAATCCCGGAACGCCCCTTCGGTAAACTTCATGATATTACCTTTATGGACAAGCGTAACCGTCGGAAGTTTGTGGGCAATTGCATATTTAAGCGCTTTGCGAATCAACTGCTTCGAACCGGTTTCGCTAATCGGTTTGATACCGATACCGGAGTCGGGACGGATTTTCTTACCCATTTCACGGGTAAGGAATTCCCAAACCTTCTTCACTTCCGGTGAACCCTTCTGCCATTCGATACCCGAATAAACATCTTCGGTATTTTCGCGGAACAACACGATGTTGAGTAAGTCAGGACGTTTTACCGGCGAAGGAACCCCTTTGAACCACCGTATCGGTCGGATACATGCGTACAAATTCAATAATTGACGGAGGGAAACATTGAGCGACCGGATACCACCACCGACCGGTGTGGTCAACGGCCCTTTGATTGCCACGTAATAGGTCTCGATGGCGCGTAGTGTATCTTCAGGAAGCCATACATCTTTTCCGTAGAAATCTACTGCTTCTTCACCTGCATATACTTTGAACCATGATATTTTCTTTTTGCCGCCAAATGCTTTTTCGACTGCCGCGTCAAATACCCGAACCGAAGCTTTCCAGATATCGCGACCGGTACCATCTCCGGCGATGAATGGAATAATCGGGTTGTCGGGAATGACAAGATTACCGTCAACTACTTTGATTGCTTCGCCTTTGGGCGGGGTGATTTTATCGTAGTTTGCCATGTTTTCCTCTTTAGGTTGATATCAATACAGTTTGTGCTGTAAAACGGAAATAAATAAAAAGGCGGAACGCGAGGGTTCCGCTTCCCCGTTATGAGCGGGATTTAATATAGCTGAGCGTACCACCGGCTTTCAGAACATCGATTTGTCGTTGTTCCTTCAATGGAAGGCGGACTTCATACGCTTCACTCTTCGTAACATTCTTCACGGTAAGCGGTGTATCGAGTGCAATTTTCGATACGTCGATTTCAAGTTCATCACCTTGTTCGACACGGTCGTAATCGGCCTCGTTTGCAAAGAATAACGGTACGATTCCGAAATTGATGAGGTTCGCCAAATGGATACGGGCGAATGTCTTCACCAGCACCGCTTTCACACCGAGAAACATCGGCGCCAACGCGGCATGTTCGCGCGAAGAACCCTGACCGTAATTATTCCCACCGACGATAAAACCACCGCCGGCTTCCTTCGCACGCTTCGGGAAAGTCGGATCGATGATTTCGAAGACATAGTCGGAAATTTTCGGAATATTCGAACGAAGCGGTAACACCTTTGCACCAGCCGGCATAATATGGTCAGTCGTAATGTTGTCGCCGACTTTGAGTAAAACTGTACCGTTCAATTTTTCCGGTAGTTTATCTTTTATCGGTAGTGGTTGGATGTTCGGACCACGCCGTACTTGAACTGTATCCGCTTCTTCCTGTGAAATCGGTTTGACAATATTGCTGTCG
>CAZPUW010000132.1:0-7412 GCA_964589795.1 uncultured bacterium | reverse complement strand
TGCCGGGGAGTAAGCTTTTACTTCTCACTCTAATCTGTTTCGGATATTCACTGTTCACCATAGGATGCAAAACGAAAGAGGTACCACTGCCACCATACAAGGCATTTCCGCAACAAGAAATGTACGGAGTGGAAATGACTCTTACTCAAACTGGAAAAGTGCGAAGTAATGTCCATGCCAAAAAAGTTGTCCAGATGATGGAAAACGACGCACTGACCTTGAGCGGTGCCGTCCATGTTGTTTTCCTTGATTCACTGGGAGTGCGCACCGGTTTTATGGATTCGAAAACAGCGATTGTGGATGAAAACCGTAACAAGTTTCAAGCCATCGACAGCGTGCACGTTTGGTCAGATGAATCGAAGGCCGCGTTGGACACAAAAACATTGAATTGGAACCCGACAACACAACGAATTGAAACAAATGATTCAGTTACCATTACAACCCATCTCGACACCTTACACGGAGTGGGATTGATAGCAGATCAAGGGCTCCATTACTGGGAAATCCAGCACCCGATCGGCGTCAGTTACCGGAAAGTCCCGGAACGGAAACCGCGCGATACTTCGAAAAGAGACGCAAAATGAACGTTCGATTTTACGTTTCGACTTGTATCGTCATGTTCAGCGCAGCAATCGCAATGTCAATTGGGTTTGGCGGGCGCAAAGGCCCGTTGGTGCTCGAATATGCGGTGACTCTGCGGAACGTTCAACACGATTCTGATGATGTTCGGATACTGGTCGATAGCGTTCGCTTTCATCAAAAAGATATCCGCATTACCTGCGACTACAGTGAATTTTACTCGGCAGCACGAAAAGCATATTTGCGTGGTAATGTAGTTATTGTCGATTCAACCCGCACCTTGTATGCCGATGAAGTTACGTATTACGAAAACACCGGCGTAGCACAAGCAATCGGGCATGTTTACGTAATCGAAAAAAATCATCGTACGGTGCGATGCCGCCGGTTGGATTACGACTATGATAAAGGATTTGCGAACTACCGAGGTGGAGTGGTTGTCACTGATTCTTCGGGACACACCATTATTACGGGGGAATTGGCAACTTACGATGAAGTCGAACGAGTAGCGGACGTTACCGTAAATCCAAAGTTAGTGAAATTAGATTCACTCGGAAAAAATCCGATAACGATAACCGGCGACCATATGTGGATGAATGATTCGGAAAAGGTCGCAAAGACCGACGGACATGTAGTGGTGGTTCAAGATACGTTGAGAGCAACCGGCGGATTTCTGATATTCGATGATTCGACCGGATTTGCGGTGCTGACAAAAAATCCGAAACTACTACGGGGACGCGATACGGTCACTGCGGACAGCATGAGGTTTAAATTCAAGAATCAGGTATTGGAAGAAATGATTGCGGTAAAAAACGTCGTAGCGCTGACCCCAGCCGACAGCACACCGCTTGCGCCTATTGACCGCATCACAGGTTATGAAATGCATTCCTACTTCGACAAAGGGGTGATGGACAAAATTATCGTTTGGGGTAATGCGAAATCGAAGTACTACATTCGCGATAAAGCGAAAGACAACGGCGCAAATTTAGCGTCGGGAGATACGTTAAAGATAGATTTCGAAAAGAAAGCCATTAAACAAATTACAGTCATCGGCGGCATCGAAGGGACTTACTATCCCGCGGGCTGGAAGAAGCCGATAGAATAGAAGCGACGATGTTACAATTACGCGCAGAACATTTGATGAAGGAATACGGCAAACGAACGGTCGTTAACGATGTATCGTATGAAATCACTCAAGGTGAAGTTGTCGGACTGTTAGGGCCGAATGGTGCCGGCAAAACGACGAGTTTCTATATCACAGTAGGGATGATTAAACCCGATGCCGGGCAAATCTTCATTGGTGATATGGAACTCACCAGTTATCCGATGTACAAACGGGCGAGATTGGGAATTGGCTACCTGTCGCAAGAACCGTCGGTATTCAGGAAACTATCGGTACGTGATAACCTTATGGCGATACTCGAAACGTTGCCGTTAACAAAAATACAACGAAAAGAAAAATGTGAAGCGTTATTGGATGAATTTGGATTACGGAAAGTCGAGAAATCGAAAGCATATACACTTTCAGGGGGAGAACGACGGCGCACTGAAATTGCCCGTGCATTGACCACCGACCCGAAATTTCTGCTATTAGACGAACCGTTTGCAGGCATCGACCCGATTGCGGTACAGGACATTCAAAGTATCGTCCGCGATTTGAAACACCGCGGTATTGGAGTGCTCATTACCGACCACAACGTACGGGAAACTATGGCAATTTGCGACCGAATATACCTTCTCTATACCGGAAGTATTTTGCTGTCCGGCACAACCCAAGAACTGGCTGATAATCCCGAAGCACGTAAGTTGTATCTGGGAGACAAGTTCAAACTTGATGTGTAAAAGCGGGAAGTTAGGGAAAAGGGAATGGGGAAAGTTAAATATACCTGCCAAACAGATAGTAAAAACTAACCACAAAAAATGTTAAGTAATAAATTATCTCTCCAACCAAAACTGGAATTGCAACAACGGATAACGCAGCAACAGATTCTGCGCGCTGAATTGTTGCAGATACCTTTGCTCGAATTGATGCAACGGGTTGAAGTCGAATTGGACCAAAACCCTCTTTTAGAATTAGTCGATCCTACCGAACCACGAACCGAAGACGATATTTTCGAAGAGAAACCGGTCGGGCTCCCCGACGTACCGGACAACGACCTCGCGACTTCGGAAGCTGCCACAATTGCCGAAGAGAAGCTAACCGGTGAATACCCAATTAAACCGGAAGATGAAACTCAACTCCCTGAAATATCCATTGCGGACAAACAAAAAGAAACAGATTGGGAACAATACTTTCGAGACGAGGACTTTTCCGGTGGACGCCTTCCCGCCGTAACCGACCACGAAAGCGATGACGAACATTCTTTTGAATCGCGAAGTGAAGTTGGTTTCCTCGATGGACTGAAAGAACAACTTTTGCTCGATTCGGAATTGAATGAATGGCAGCGTGAAATCGGGGATCAATTTATCGGGTCGTTAAATTCAAGCGGTTATCTCGACGTTAATGTTGTGAATGACGTTGTAACCCTATTGGATGCCGACCCGAAAGAAGTTGAATGGGTGCTGCGCCATATTCAAAATTTTGACCCACCGGGAATATTTGCCAGATCACTTCAAGAATCGCTAACTATACAATTAAAACGGAAATTAGACGATACCGACACCCGGAAGCAAAACGTCAGTACGCTTGAACATGCATTAATGTTAGTGGAGAAGTATTTCGATTTACTGACGCGACGACGATTCGAACAAATACTCGAACTTAGCGGATTGAGTGAAGACGAGTTCAAAGCAGCTTTCCACGCAGTACAATCGTTACAACCGACACCGGGTGTTGGTAAAGAAGAATATGAATTTGTCACACCGGAACTTCGCGTTACGGCGCAACTCTTAGATACGGCACCTCCGGGACGAATTATCGAGTTTCCCGATGGAAGAAAAATCTATATTTACTTAAACGATGCGACGATACCGGATTTAAGGATTAGCAAACGTTACCGGTCGATGTTTCAAGAAAAGAATCTCGATGCCAAGACAAAAGCTTGGATAGAACAAAAATTCGATTCGGCACGAAACTTCGTGAAGGCGGTACAAAGCCGACACAATACTATGCTCGATGTGATGGAGTGGATTGTTCGACTACAAACGAAATTTTTTACGTCGGGAACCGAACTTGTTCCGTTGACACAATTGGAAGTAGCAAAGCAGGCGGATAGAGATAATTCGACAGTTTCGCGGGCAATCAAGGATAAGTATGTGGAAACGGATTTCGGTACTTACCCACTAAAACATTTTTTCTCGGTTGGCTTAGAGTCGGACAATGGCGAAGATATTTCGACCCGTGAAATAAAATTGAAACTGACTGAATTAATCGAGAATGAAAACAAACAACATCCATTAACCGATCAAGCACTATGTGACTTACTTAATGAAATGGGATACCGGTTGGCAAGACGAACGGTACAGAAGTACCGGGAACTTTTGGGGATACCACTGGCAAGGTTTCGGAGGAGCTTGTGAGTCTTTCGGAATCCGATAAAGACCACATCAAGATTCGCGATATGGATGTGGTGGATTTGATGCGTAACTACTCGTTTACCGATGCCATTTGTTTATTGTGGCGCGGGAATTTACCGGATGAAGTAGAACGTCGGTTACTGGATGCAATGCTGGTTTCGAGTGTAATACATACCGAACAATCGCCGTCCATAGTCGCAGCGAAAACTGTTTTTCAGAGCGGCAGTACTATTGAGGCGGCAGTCGCAGCAGGAGCATTAACGATGGGTTTCGCTCACGGAGGTGCAGTCCGGAATTTCGCTAAAATATTGCAGACCAAAATTAAATTTGACTATGACGTTACAACGATAGCAAAACAACTGGTAATTGATTATTCCACAAAAGGACAGAGAATACCGGGTTATGGACACATTCTCCATCGCCGGGACCCACGAACGGTTTGTTTATTGCAATTAGCCAAAGAGTACGGAAAATATGGGAAGTACTGCGAATTAGCCGAAACCATTCAATACGAATTAGAAAGAAAGACCGGAAAAGTTGTGCCGTTGAATATTACCGGGGCAATGGCAGCAGTTCTATCGGAATTGGGTTTCGACTGGAAAATCGGAACAGCATTTTTTCTGCTATCCCGCACGGTAGGCGTCGTTGCAGCAGTACAAGAGGAATAAAGGGGATAAATTCGTAAATTATAGCAATGAAAATCCCGACTGGGAGAAAATACATTCACTGAATAATCACAAAATCTGACTTTATTAGTAGTACTCGCTGTAACGCAATTAGAAGTTGCACTACGGTTTTTTACTTTTCAAATCCGCACCATCCCCACAATCACAACCTCGATCGATGGCAAGCGGAATGCTTCACTGGAGGAAGAATGGCAAGCAAGAAGTTGGTGTACTCTTTCGGCGGCAGTCGCGCAGATGGAGACGCCGGAATGAAAGCGCTATTAGGCGGCAAGGGCGCAAATTTAGCAGAAATGGTCAACCTCGGGATGCCGGTACCGCCGGGATTCACAATCTCAACCGAAGTTTGCACACATTACTACCAAAATAAAAACACCTACCCAAGCGATCTCGCAAAACAAATCAGGGATGCATTGAAAGTTCTTGAAAGCAGGATTGGCAAGAAATTCGGTGATTCGAAAAATCCGTTGTTAGTAAGTGTGCGATCCGGTGCACGGGCTTCAATGCCGGGTATGATGGACACGGTTCTCAATCTTGGTTTGAACGACGTTACGGTAGAAGGATTAATTGCAAAATCAGGTAATAAACGATTTGCGTACGACAGCTATCGACGATTCGTGTCGATGTACGGCGATGTCGTACTTGGTCTCAAACCGGAAACAAAAACTGATATCGATCCATTCGAAGAAATTCTCGACCATAAAAAAGCATCCCATGCTCATCTTTCCGGACAAAATCCGCATGATGTGAAAGATACCGACCTAAGTTGGGAAGAGATGCGGGAATTGGTAGGAGAATTTAAAGACGCGGTGAAAAACCGTCTGCATGTAAATTTCCCAGACGACCCAATGGAACAGTTGATGGGTGCCATCAGTGCAGTGTTTGGTTCGTGGATGAATGAACGCGCCATCGTTTACCGTGCACAAAATAAAATTCCCGACGAATGGGGTACCGCAGTAAACGTACAAGCAATGGTGTTCGGAAATATGGGTTTGAGTTGCGCTACCGGTGTTGGCTTTACCCGCGATTCGGGAAGCGGCGAACCATTATTTAACGGTGAATTTCTCATCAATGCACAAGGTGAAGATGTGGTAGCGGGTATCCGTACACCGCAACAAATTACACTTGTTCATAGCCGGAGATGGTCAGAGTCCCATAATATTCCCGAGAGCGAACGCGCTACGAATTTCCCATCGCTGGAAGAGGCGATGCCGGCGGCATACAAACAATTAGTGAGTATCAGCAACCGGCTTGAACGACATTACCGCGATATGATGGACATTGAGTTTACGATAGAAAGCGATAAACTATTTATGCTACAATGCCGGATTGGGAAACGTACCGGTTTCGCGGCATTACGTATTGCAACCGAACTCGTCGCAGAAAAGAAAATTACGAAGAAGGAAGCAGTTGCCCGCGTCGAACCGGATCAGTTGAACCAATTGTTACGACCGGTATTCGATAAATCGGATAAAGACAAAGCCATCGCCAATGGACGAAAATTAGCGATGGGTTTGCCAGCAGGGCCGGGTGCGGCAACTGGACGCATAGTTTTCCACGCAAGCGATGCGGAAGAATGGAAGAACCGGGGTGAAATCGTTCTGCTTTGCCGACTTGAAACCACACCAGAAGACATTAAAGGTATGACAGCGGCAGTCGGTATTCTCACTGCTCGCGGTGGTATGACCTCGCATGCGGCATTGGTCGCACGCCAGATGGGTAAGGTTTGCGTAGCGGGTTGCGGTGAATTGGACATCGATTACAACACCGGTACTATGAAAATCGCAGGACGTACACTACATGAAGGTGATTGGCTTTCCATCGATGGATTTACCGGCGAAGTGCTCGAAGGGAAAGTTCAGACCCGCCCTAGCGAATTGATTGAAGTACTCATCAGCAAAACGATGAAGCCGGAAGATTCGGATATGTTCCAGCGTTACGACAACCTGATGAAGTGGGCAGATAGCGTACGCAGATTAAAAATCAGAACGAACGCCGATCAACCGGATCAGGCGGCAACCGCAGTCGCGTTTGGTGCAGAAGGTATCGGTCTTTGCCGTACGGAACACATGTTCTTTGGCGGTACTAAGATTCTCGCAATGCGCGAAATGATTCTGGCGGAAAATGTTCCCGACCGTAAAGCCGCATTAGCGAAATTGTTGCCACTACAACGCGATGACTTTGCAGGTATCTTCCGGGCGATGAAAGGATTTCCAGTAACTATTCGTACACTTGACCCGCCGTTACATGAATTCGTACCACACGAAGCGATGGCACAACAGGAATTATCCCGGGAAACCGGTATTCCGGTTGAGAAGATTGCCGCACGCGTCCGCGATTTGCACGAAGCAAATCCGATGCTCGGACATCGCGGTTGCCGGTTGGGTATGTCATATCCCGAAATCACGGAAATGCAGGTACGCGCCATTATGGAAGCGGCTTGTATTGTGAAGAAGGAAGGAATCGACGTTCATCCCGAAATCATGATTCCGTTAGTTTCTATTGTGAAAGAACTCGATGTTCAAGCACAAATCGTTCGTCGCGTGACGAGTGAAGTATTTGCGGAACAAAAAATTCAAGTGCCATATTTGGTTGGTACGATGATAGAATTACCACGTGCGGCATTGACTGCGGATG
>CAZPUW010000131.1:0-7434 GCA_964589795.1 uncultured bacterium | reverse complement strand
CGATTCGAACAATCCGAAAATCTACATGCCGATCTCGAAGCGTGATCATACTGGGTGCGGGTCCGCTGATCATCGATCCTCTGTGTATCAACGTCAGATTTCGCAAGGTAAGGGTACTGCTGGTCGCGGCAGGATCGGCCAGAAAGTAAGTGCCGTTGGCTCCCTCGATCCACAGATTTTTAAGATCGGACGGTGCGCTACAGGTCGGATTGAACACTAATGAGTCCCATCTTTCATTTCCGCCTGTTGCAACCAGCTTTTCTGGACGGAAGTACCATCCAGTGCTATCTCGTCCGTAAAGAGTATATGGTTGACGCGATGAACTAGTATCCAACTGACTAATTGCACCATTCAACAGGATCTTTCCGCCATTATGGTAAGAACCATTGTAATAACCTTGCTGTTTACTTAACAACTCTACGCCCTTTTCAACTGTAAGATTATTTGCTTGTAACTGAATCCCTACATCACCTACCACAATGTAACTTTCACTCTTTAATGTATCACGAAGATCGCTCGTAGACTCATTATATGAAGGAATAACGCAGTACGGACCCGCTCGCCATAGAGTCGCAGTTGTATCGTAAGTTAAGTAAAGAGTACCACCGACTAGATTCGCACCACCCCCGAACGCCCCATAGTTCGCAATCGTATTATTATAATCCCGTTCCGATGTACCGTCTGCAAGATAGGGAGTAGCATCAATTGCTTTGGAATTGCGTTCCAGGTGAAAGCGGTAACGTTCAAAGTGGCTGTTCTCTTGCGGTAGATAAATCTTGGGATCGCCGACTGTATCGCGCTCAGAAGGGCTCCGTGTGTAACTAGTCATGTCTGCCCAAGTACGAGTTTGTGCATTTGTACACCAACCGATATTATGATTGACTGCTTCGTCGGTCGCCCCGGTTATTGTCAACGCATTGTCGGTTGCATGGTATATTTGGATAACGTTTCCATATACCTGGGGTTGGGGAACACCCTGAATCGAAAGTGCTGAACCATTAAAACTGGAATCGCACAGAATGGTGTTATGTTTGAAAATGGGCGTAATGCCAGTCGGATTAGTGGTCTGTGTAATTACGATACCACCCGCGTGCGGACTATAAACGACATTTTGCGTAAATTCCCGAGGCGCATGACTGAGCACTAGCGCATAGGACGAACCAAAAAACTCATTATAGAGAAATTTTAGTTCACTACGGGAACGTGCCGGATCGCTTATTTGAATGTTCGGACCTGCCTCGAAAAGGAAATTTCGATAGAAGCGACACTGCCGTAGATAACTTCCTTCTGAAGGTTCGATACTCGATAGTAATCCAATGCCCCAATTCTGGGCAATTGTTGCACCATCAGCAATAAATTTTATATTTCGATCAAGAGTGCATGGTCTAATGTAGATTCCATTTTGGTGGTTTCCGGCAATCAACGGACCTACATTAGAAACCGTTTGATTCCAATATGGCCACAAGAATCCTGGCATACCTCTAAATAATACCAGCTTACAGTTCATTACAGAATCGGAAACTCGAATCCCATCAAATAAATTTAAACAGGCGTATCCGCCAAAGAGCGTATCATAATGGTTGGTGCTTCGTTCCAGAATACCGTAGAATTGAAACATACTTGCAGTATCGTTACCGAACCAGCAATTTTGAGCACGAAGTACCCCATCAAATTCGTCCAACCAAACCCCTGCGCTGTCTCGATTCGAGTTAAAGTAACTTCCGCCGAGCCACACGGAGTCGCGACCGTATCGGTCGGGACGATTGGCGTCACTCGATTTCACCAATAGTCCGTTGACACTATTCAATTTGATATTGGAACCGCTTACTGTCAGTTCGTGCAAACCTAAGCTGTCGCGATGAACAAGCGAAGTTTGCGAAACCGAATTTGCATCGAGGTATATGCCATTTCGAAGATTATTGTGTATGTTCGCCGGACTGATTACGACCGAATCTCTCTTTCCACAGATAAATACACCATCTTGCGAAAACAAGCTTATATCTGCTGGCGGTCCGCCTCCGTTAATTGGTAGTGGAACCCAATGCCCTTTGGGAAAAGGTGGTGGAAAGCTATAGACCGAGCCGCCTGCATCAATGACTACAATATTCGAATCGGCAAAATCGGATTCCAAACTCACGCCATAGTCCGTGGTTATGTGCCCATCGGCGGTTCCAATTAAACTGACGCCACTGGTAATATGGACATAATTCAGTTTGAACTGATGCGTATTGTCGGCAAACCGTTCAGTACAATTGACACCACCGTCTCCATTATGAGATATTATATTTGTTCGTGGATAACTCGATGCCACGTCAATTCGATTGTACATCGGTACATTCGAATGGTGTAATACATGATGTAGTCTTACACCGGATTTTTTATTACCCTGTAGCCAGCTATTCACTGCAGCGATGGAATCATTTTCTGAAACCGCCGCCACTAATACCATATTTTGATCGCCAGTGACGTCGACGCCACACTCATTGGAATCGATAGCACAACCCAGTATGCTGAAGATTGACCCCCAATACCCGTTCGTATCACCGAATGCGATACCCCTAACCTCCTTTTTGAGTAATTCTTGCCTGTTATTAGCGATGTTACCAATTTCCGAATCTTTAAGATAACCATTCCCTCTAATTGCAATACCAGAATTAGCATTGAAGCCGATTCCGGCATTATAGACAATAGCAGAATAAATTGATGTGGGATTCAGCCGACCGGATAAGGTCTGATTCGCCAACCGTATCCCGTGACCGTTATCGACCATGTCTTCATTGGCGGGATCATGATAGTAACGTGAGGTTGTATCCTCTCCCGCGCCGAAATCCGTGCCGCAATCGTAAATGAGCATCGGCAGTTGTTGCCAGATGGGATGAACGGTATCGGCGTGAAAGTTAGTGTCAAGCGGCCATTGTTGGATGCCATGTGGTGCTAGCGGATGATCGCAGAGAAAGTGTGTATAGGCGGCATTATCGCCAGTATCGGTTTCTTTGTAAAGTTTGATGCCATTGGAGAAGATCCTCCTAATGACGGAATTGCTTACCCGGCATCTCATAGAACCGGCACCGACATGAACACCATTTGCTTGTTTCTGCATGCCCCGTTGTCGGTTGAATCCGCCGTCTTCGATGACACAACCGTTAACTACAAGTGAATCGCCATAGTCATCATTGCCAGCAGTAAAATTCGTCCCCACATTGATCAAATCCAAACCGGATTTATTGATGAGGGAGTTCGTGATATTAGCATTGAGATGATGTTCATAAAGATATATAGCAGAACCGCTAAAATCGGTAAAAGTTGCATCGCTGACTTTAACAAACGTACTGTGGCGATGATTGATTGCCAGAATGCCATTACCGCAATTATAAAACCCAGAATGGTTGAGTACCTGTACAGTTACCCAATGGAACCGCTCTTGATCCGATGGAAGTCCATCGATTTTGATTGCCGCACCAGCCTGCCAAGCGGTATCCAGACCGGGAAGGTAACCGAAATTTTCGATTATGGTGCCACTTAATGAAACTTGAATCGCAGTCTGGTTTTGGGGCAGTGCACCAGTATGCGTACTATCAGTGAAGATGTGAATGCCGTATTGCACCAAAGCAGGATTATTCGCAAAAAATGTTGAGCTGTAGATATTGCACTTAAAAGGCGTGAGAGCGGGAAATGGCGTGCTATTAGATTGCCCATACAATACAAGTCCTGTGCCGTTTACATGAAAGGATGAGTTCTTAATAACGAGTGAATCCGTAACGGTATTCGAATCGTCTATCGAATATCTTAGTGCACCGATCATCGGGTCAAGAGAGCCGATGTTGTCAAATACACAACTGTCGATTACTGCACTCGAGTAGTTGTTTCCCTTGAGGAATTGCACGTAGCCGTGTGAAAATGTGGCGGGAGCAAGGGGACGAAAATAAACGAAGTCGTTAGGGCCGGTTATTCCAGCGTTGAGGTCGTAACCCTTGATTATCAGTTTGGCCGTATCGGAGAAGTAAATGTGCCAACCACGCCGTATTTCTAACGTATAGTTGCCGTTGGTATTTTCAAAAGTCACGGAGCCGTGGATTGTAACGTCTTCATCCCAGACTACGTTTTGATTTTGAATAACAGTGTCACGTGGGAAATCTAATCCGAATGCTGGATGACCTAAGAAGAGTAAAGAGAGTACCAGCACAAGAAAAAATGTACAAAAATGACGATGTTGCATTGCTTCTCCTTTAAATCTTGAAACGATCAGTGTCAGCCACAGCATAGTGGTTCTGTTGCAATATTCTAAGAAAACAAACGCCCAACACAAATACATGTGCTGGGCGTTCGATTAAGGCAAGAACTAGCTTTATACCGGAGCAATTTTCATCCGGTTTGATTTGACGTTTATTAATGGCTTTTTTGGTTGACATTGGTTCTCTCGAGACGAGATGTCTTCTACCAAACCAAATACAATTTATTTCATAAATCCACAAAAGTCAAGTTCTTCACTTTCAGAGAATTAATAATGTATGCGCTGGAAAATATAACTGAGAAGATTCACCTTTTTGGTTGGTGCGAGGTTATAATTCTCATCACAACTGTTATATTTCAACTTGTCACATTTGCTCAAAGATAAACTCGTCGCAAAGCCACGATTTTGTGAAGAGAGTTGGTTGAAACGAGTTAGTGAATCCCAATCAGTTCTTACTTTTGAATTAAAGACCATATCGATGAATACATTGCACGATGTGCCTTAAGTAATCGGGGCTGAGTTTTTTTTTAAGATGCGGTTAAGTAGTGGATATCACTTTTTCTGCTCAACGTGTACCAGAACTTACCGATACTACTTTCCTGCAGCCCAGTCCCGACGCGGGTTGTATTTTTGTCTACTACGAGGTTATGACATTCGTCACAAAATCGGGCGCGATGCACACGTTCTGATTACATTTTTTCTGTCATCTTTTCTGTCTACAGCGACCCTATGATTTTCATCACATTCGACCGGTTTCGAGAGGCGAGGGCAAAAAAAGAGACACAAGGCAAAATACCTTGTGTCTTCTTTAATCGTGGTAGCGGGGGCATGCTATGAATAGAAACTTGAAACATCATCTTCCAGATTTGTAGCCCGAGTTCAACGCTGTCATTTCTACTGCATTTGAGATGTCACGCTCGTAATCAAGAATAATCCAAGAGTTAGCACTTTCGTTCTTACCGAATACTATTTCAAAGAGACATCGACGATACCGCTATTAAGAGTAAAATGTACTCTTCGGAATCAACCGAAACATTCAAAAAATCGTCAACGTCGCAGGTTGTTGACGGGTTGCTTTTTCATCGATCAATCGGCGCATAGAAAAACGTCAAAGGTCGCAGGTTCGATACGGGTCGTTTGCGCTACGTTTGGTTCAGTGGCAATTTCCGGAGTGGGATTGAGTCTGGGCTCGCGGGATCGCTTGGGTACGACCTGTGCCGATTCTGTTACGACGGTATCAAAACCAACCGGTAACCACTACCCATTCACAAAGGGACACCTGATACTAATCTCCCATAGCATCCATTACAAATTTGCTTTATAATTCCTTGTTTATTAGTCCACTCGACTTGTATTTTTGACACCTTAGGTTGCAGGCATCTGTCACATACAAACTTTTTGGATAAGTTTTCTCTTACAAAAACAAATCTACCATGTTCGTTGGTAACAACTTTTTCATTTGCCATGATACTCCTACTGTGTGGTGTTGCGGTATGAGGCACCTCTCTTTTTTTGCAGGGTGACCTATTGCGCATCTTCCACTAGTTGATTGACTTTCGCTTCAATTTGTTCAAAAGTCATCCCTGTCAATTTGCAGAGATTAGTGATTACGCTGTCTCTTACCGCATCTGCCATTACGTTTCCGTTGTCATCCCAAACGGTCGTTAAGGAATCAAAGATCGTATTAATGGCTAACTGTAGTTTATCGTCCATTATTGCTCCTTTCCGAGTACACCCAATTTAAGACATTCTACTCGATGTTCCACATTATCAACTCTTCCGAGAAGCTTGCGATTGTTCGCGAAAAGTCGGTTTGATTACCAGATTTCGAAAAGGTACTTTCGCCCAATGTACACAATTCTTTTATAAGTTTCATGTTTCTTGTAAGTAAATAAATCGAATAATTTATTTCATAAAAACCAGATTGAATCAAGAGAACCACTCAGCGTATATGGAGGCAAAAATTTTAATGTCTATATTCTATATGGATTGTCGAAACGGAGTAAGGTCTGGAAAATAACACTGTTATTTTTTTTCAATTCTTTCCAGAAGAAACTGTTTGTTCACTCCATTTAGCCAATTCTGTCGCTTTTTTGAAGAAACCTCTGTAAAGTGTTTCAGCGCAACCATGTCTTGTATGTCAATCATCAATCTTAGATTACCATCAGGAAGAATCGTAAAATCACCGTGATCATAAGCTGTGTGACAGAATGAGCAGAGACAAATGCCATTCGCGGGATTTGCTCTCTGTCCAGGATCTACCGCGTAGCTGCGTATGTGTGCTGCATCGAGGACCGAACGCAACTGAGTTCCACAGACGAGACAAGTATGGTTATGGCGCTCCAACACCGCCTTTCGAAACGCATGCATTCGGCTTCGTTGACGAACGAGAGACCATGAATCATCAATCTGCCAATCTGCATTGAAATTCTGATCCGTCCACGGGTTTTGTGAGGGATTGTCTTTCAATGAAGCGTCAATTAAGTTCAAAAATAAATCTCGCTCGATCCGAGGAATCGAAATTGACCAACCTATGCTGTTTAAGTCTTCCGGTAAACCAACTTGTTTTCGGTTTCGCTTGCCGGTCGAAGTACGCATTGAAAGATCGAATGGTTTCAAGAACCAAACTACGTCAGCAAGGTGAGCTGTGAAAACCCGATTAACTTTCGTGCTATGTTGCTCGGTTTTCAACGCAGAGCGGTATGTAATTCGAGAAACACGACCAGCACCAGTTAAACCGTATTTTGAGTTACCTTTTTCGAGGTAAATGAACTCGTCGCCACTTACTACTTTTACCGAATGTGTATTATCGTAAACGTAGCTTATGCCAGGAGTGTCCGGATAGGTATCTTGATTTGAAATCTTGAAGATCCAAAAATTCATCGTCGGCCTTCTAATGATATGTCGACCTTGACCTAACAGCTTTTTCTATGCGATCTACACAGGATTCTACATCTCTTTTTATGTTATGTTCCCAAATTCGGATCACTAACCAGTCCGTTCGTCGCAACTTAGCGAAGTTCGACTGGTCCCTACATCTGTTTCGTTCAATCTTCATCCTCCAATACTGACTGAGTTTGTCTTTCCACTGAGGAAAGCGCCAACCATGCCAGAAGTCACCATCAACGAACACTGCGACTTTTATACCAGGAAAAGCCATATCTGGGTGTCCCGCGACCCCATCCATGTGTATACGGAAGCGT
>CAZPUW010000130.1:0-7503 GCA_964589795.1 uncultured bacterium | reverse complement strand
TCACTGAGCCCTTTGTATGCCAATGGGTATGGCCCAGCGGTGTACAGGATTCCGCAGAGGATGGAAGCGGAACCGATTAGTACGATACTCCATCCACCATGAATGGCAAGGGGAAGACCGATTAGAAGCGCAATACCAAAGATTAGGATGAAACCGGTACGAACAGATTTAGGGGAGAGTAAACCGGCTTGGGTCACGCGAGTGGGGCCATTACGAATGACATCAGCGCCTTTGTGGAAATCGAAATAATCGTTGGCGACATTCGTTCCAATTTGTATCAACAGAGCCGCAACGAAAATCGGAACAACCCACCACCAAGTAAATGCCGGATTAGAATAAGCGAGGGCAAAGCCAATCCAGACTGGAAGAATGGATGCAATCAGGGTTTTGGGTCGAGCGGCTAACCACCAGATTTTGAAATTCACTCAACGCTCATGGTAAACGGGGGAACTTTCCGAAATTCGGTTTGCGTTTTTGGACATAAGCGTTTTTACCTTCCTGGCCCTCTTCGCTCATGTAGTATAATAAAGTGGTATTGCCCGCCAATTCCTGTATTCCGGCCTCACCGTCGGTCTCGGCGTTGAAGGCGGATTTCAAACACCGCAGAGCAATGGGGGATAGCGCGAGCATTTCGTGGCACCATTGGACAGTTGTTTCTTCCAAGGAATCGAGCGGTACGACAGTATTTACCAAGCCCATATCGAGCGCTTCCTGTGCCTTATATTGGCGGCAAAGAAACCAAATCTCTTTCGCTTTTTTATGACCGACGATTCGTGCGAGATAACCCGCACCGAAACCACCATCGAAACTTCCGACACGGGGCCCGGTTTGTCCGAAAATTGCATTATCAGCGGCAATCGTAAGGTCGCATACGACGTGCAAGACGTGACCGCCACCGATAGCGTAACCGGCAACCATTGCAACAACCGGTTTGGGAAGCGAGCGAATCTGTTTTTGCAAATCGAGGACGTTGAGGCGGGGAACGCCTTTATCGTCCACATACCCTTTATCGCCGCGGATTTTTTGATCGCCGCCGCTGCAAAATGCTTGGTCTCCGGCACCGGTTAAAATTGCCACACCGATTGCGGGATCCTCACGCACATCGAGAAACGCTGTTTGTAATTCGACGAGGGTTTGGGGGCGAAAAGCATTGCGCACTTTAGGACGGTTGATGGTGATTTTCGCGATGCCGTCCCATTTTTCGTAGATGATGTCGGTGAATGTTCCAGCACTCACCCAAGGAAATGTTTTCCTCATTTGATTTTCCGTTCCTGTACAAATTCATTTAAAATGGAAAGAAATAATTCAGGTTTCTCACGTGGTACGTCGTGACCGCAGTTAGAAATTAACTCCACTTCTGAAGCCGGGAGCATTTCGCTATAGCCACTCAACAGTGACGCATATTTCTCATCTTCTTTGCCGACGATAAAACAGAGCGGGCAATGGATGTTTTTTAATTTGTCAATGAGATATTCCTGCCGACCTACTGAAAGTAGAAGTAAACCAGCCGAAAGTTGTTGAGGGTTTTGTTTTAACCATTCTTCACGAAGTGAATTCCGTTCGAATTCGGGCAATTGACGGCGGTTGCGGAACATCGGCAAGCGTTCCCAAAAATCGGCGAACCACTCCATTCCGTTGTTGACTATTCGATTTGCCAATTCGCAATCCTGAGACAAACGCAAAACTTTTTCTTTTTCGGATGAGAATCCCGCCGAACCACTGATGAACATCGCGCGAGTAAAACGATTCGGATAGCGGGTTACCAGATGCATCGCGAAGCGGGCACCCATCGAATACCCAACTATCGTGAATGGTTGGGAAGTTATAGTGTCCAGTACTTTCATTAAGCCATCGACAATATCAATCCAATTCAAATCGCATGGTAAGGCAAGACGAGAATCACCATGTCCGGGGAGGTCGGGAGTTATTACATAAAACGATTTTTCAAGTTCGGGAAGGAAGCTGTTCCAATAGCGATGAGACCCGGCAAAGCCGTGCAGAAGCAGTAATGGATGATTATGGGTATTTCCCGAAGTAGGAATCGACCAAGTGATTTGTGAAGAAGAATAGTTCATTCGGAATCAATCTGTAATTTCATCGTACGGAAAAAGGTCTGTACCGCTTTGTGGGTTTCGATACGATTTCCGATAACTTCTAAAACTGTCGGTGAACCAGATTGGGTTGATTTTGCCAGTTCCGTCTTAAGTTGTGCGCTTAAGTTCACGACACTATGCAAAATTCCGAAACCGGCACAGATTTTGGAAAAATCAATTTGATGGGGTGTCCCCTGCACTTGTTCAAAGGTATCAAAATTCGAATTAGTCGCGGTGTCCCACTTTTTCATCGATCTGTTCGCGGGAAGATAATGGAAAATGCCGCCACCGGAATCATTTATCAGAACAATCGTAATAGGAAGATTATTTCGTGCGATGAATTCGAGAGCGTTGATGTTGTGGTACATCGCGACATCACCGATGCATACAATCGAGCGTTTATTTGTCGATAGCGCAATACCGGCGGCGGTTGCAATCACACCGTCGATACCATTGACCCCTTTATTCGCGTACATAGAGACATCTTTACGACCGGTAGAAAACCAATCGGCATATCGAATGGGCATTGAGTTGGAGAGAAAGAAATTTGTATCGGGTGGGGAATATTGGATTGCAAGAGATGGCGCTAATGCATGCAAAGGGAGTAAATCTGTTTGGATCGCATTCGCGAGTTCCTTGCGTGCTGAGTCGTCGTAGGATTGCCACAAATTTGAGTGCTGTTTCAAAGTAGATTGTGATGCAATTTTTTGTAAGGTAGAAGTGACAGAACCGATAAGCATTGTCGTTACGATACTGTCGGGGTCTATAGTGTAGTTGTGGGACTGAATTCGGAAGCAAACGCAGTTTTGTTTTTTCATCCAACCGGTAATTGGATTGGAAGTTGGATACCCACCCAACCATATCAAACAATCAGAAGTTAATCCGGTATTCTCTTCACGAAGGACGATTGCCGGGTAGTCAATAACACCATTATGCCCACGCAAACCGGAAGTAATGTCGGCAACGATTGGTGCAGTTATTTTTTGTGCGAAGTCCAGAATGGAAGAAACATCCTCGGTTTCATAAGCGGTGTCTGGGCCGGCGACAATCACAGGGTATTTCGCATTGTTTATTGCTTCAACGACAGTATCAACTTTTGGTAAGCCAAGGGTGCCTTGCAAGATAGCGGGCGGATTATTCAACCGTTGGGAATAGTTTTGATAGAGTTGCTGACAGCGGTTCGATTCGATGGCTTCAGGACGTAAAGGTTCGTCGAACGGACAGTTGATGTGAACGGCATGGGATACGCCAACCGTAGTTTGAAAATATGCTTGATCGGATATGTACAATATTTCGTCACAATCATATTCGGTGCTGGACTCGGCCATGGACCAATCCGAAATGGCGAATGAACCAAAAATGGCATTCTGACGAATAGTTTGGGGTGCGCCACGATTTTGCAAACGGGTAGGACGGTCGGCAGTCAGCACTATCATTGGGATGCGCGAATAGTAGGCCTCGACGATAGCGGGAAAATAATTCGCGACAGCAGTACCGGAAGTACAGATAAGGATTGCGGGTTTGTGGGTCGCTTTGCCGATACCAAGGGCGATAAAGGAGGCATTGCGCTCATCCATCTCGACGACTGTTTTCAATCCGGGGGTGTGGGAAGCACAATGACTTAGCGGAGCATTTCGGGAGCCGGGAGAGACGATTGCGTACTCACAACCGAGATGAACGAGCCGCTGAAGCAGAAGAGTTGCACGAAGCCAATTTTCATTCATCGGTAACATGCAGCGCCTTGTTGATTGCTTGTTTCATTGCGGACATTTTCCAGCGGGTCTCTTCCCACTCCTGTACCGGGTCGGAAAGTTCGACAATACCCGTCCCAGCATAAAATGTCGCAGTGTTTTCCGCAACAAACATCGAACGAATCGCGACTGAAAATTCTGCTTCTTTGCACCCAACCGCACCGACTATTCCACTATAATATCCGCGATGACATTTTTCCACTTCGCGCAACACCGCAAGCGCTTCATCCTGTGGATCACCGCCGATAGCGGGGGTAGGGTGCAGTGCGTTGATTATATTATCCAACGTGGTGTTCACTTTCATTTTACCGGTGATGCTGGTAAATAGATGTTGAACCGTAGCAAATTTTTTTATGGATGGAGTTTCATCATATTGAAGTTTACCACAGAGACCGGTGAGACGGTCAACTATCCAATCGACAACGATTCCTTGTTCCCAATTCTCTTTTTCCGAACTAAGAAGTTCCTGTTCAAGTTTTTCATCTTCGGATTGGGTCAACCCGCGTGGCCGGGTCCCGGCAAGAGCATCGACTTCGACGGTATTGTTGACGATACGGCACAGGCGTTCCGGGGTTGCACCAAGGAACCAGCCATCCTCGACGGGAAAAAGAAAACAATCGCAATTCGGATTATTCGATTTCAGGATTTCGAATACTCTATCTACAATGGGAACGAATGGAGTGACGATGTGTTCGGAACGGGCAAGGACAACTTTGCGGAGCATAGTAGTCCGAATTCTGTTGCGAATATTATTTATCGCAGTTATCCAATCTTCGCGGGAAAATTCTACTTTGGATAGTGTGGATTTATCGGAATGATGGATTGGACCGCCGATGACGGTTTTGGTCAGGATATTGAGTTCTTTTTGGGGGTCGTACTCCTGCGTCGTTTTTCGTTTAATGCCGAAACCGTGCCATTTATTGTTTTTTCGAACGAGTGTCCATTTCGGGTAAATCCAGCGGAGGCGGCGGTTCCATTCTTCACGGTCGAAGGGCAAAACAGTAAAACAACGAAGCAATTCAGCCGCTTCGGGGTCGTCTTTGGTAATAGTCCTTAAGACGTGCTGGGCTGCATCGGCGCTATACAATCGGATTGCGCTTCCAATGCTAATCCACTCAAGATCCCCTTCACGGCGGTACCAACGCTGGATGCTGGAATTATTCGCATTCAGGAGAATAGTGAGTACTTTTTCGTCGGGAACGAATTGAATTACCCGCAGGGTCTTATATTTGTCCAATTGTTGCATTGGGTATAATTTGTGCGGTAAAGCACGCTTAAGCAACAGGGAAAGGAAATTGGGACTCGATGGCGAATGTCGTGGAGGGACGGGCACAACAAGCAGTCGGTGAGATGTTCAACCGCATTTCGCGGCGGTACGACCTTGCGAACCGGTTGCTGTCATTCGGCATTGACCAACTCTGGCGGCATCGCACATTACATTCTTTGGGTAATCTCGAAGGTAAAACACTGTTGGATGTCGCCACGGGGACGGGGGATTTGCTGTGGTTAAGCGGCAAATTGACCGAACCACCCCGGTATCGGATTGGACTGGATTATTCACCGGCAATGATACGGTACGGGAGGACGCGGCATCCCGACGAAAAGGTGAACTGGTTGCACGGGTCGGGGGATGCGTTGCCGTTGCGGGATAACTCAGTGGATGCGATAACGATTGCATTCGGAATACGCAATATTGCTGAATATCCGACTGCACTGCGGGAATTTCACCGGGTGTTAGTGAGTGGTGGGAAAGTGGCGATACTGGAGTTCAGTATTCCCGCTAACCCGGTGTGGAGAAGCGTTTACGGGTTTTATTTCCATCATGTGTTGCCGGTGGTGGGTGGTGTATTAAGCGGGAATTTTGACGCCTACAGGTATTTACCCGCTTCAGTGGATAAATTCCCGTACGGGGAACGGTTCTGCGAATATATGCGGGATGCGGGGTTTCAGGAAGTCCGAGGGGTGGCATTGACCGGAGGAATTGCAACACTCTATACGGGAAGGGGAACAGGGAACAGGGGATAGGGAATGGGAAAAGAAAACAAAAAGATAAATAAATAAGATACAGAATGAAGATAAAATGATTGGGAGGGCGTGAATGGCGGGGATTCAGCAGGAATTTTTAGAAGGAAGATAAAAAACAGTATATTTAGAAAATGTAACTTTTCTCCGAAAGTCACTACTTTGTTCAACCTTGCAGGTCTAATCCATGAAGAACATCCTTATTACCGGAGTTTGCGGTCAAATCGGGACCGAACTCGTCCGTAAACTACGCCAAGAAATTCCGAATGCGAGAATTATCGCAACCGATGTGAAAGCCCCGCCGGAAACCGTTCATTCCCACGCCAGCTTCCATTATCTCGACGTAACGAATACAACAGAACTCGCGAAGATGGTAGGCGAATACGAAATCGATACCATTTACCACTTAGCGGCATTACTTTCCGCAACCGGCGAAAAAAATCCCGGACTGGCATGGAAAGTGAACATGCAGGCGTTTTTTGATATCCTCGAAATGTCACGCAACAACGGCGTAAAGATGGTGATTATGCCGAGTTCGATTGGTGCATTCGGGCCGACGACACCGCGGGATGACACACCGAACCTTACAATTATGCGCCCGACTACGATGTATGGTATCACGAAAGTGACCGGCGAATTGTTGATGGAATACTATTCGAAGAAATTCGGATTGGATTGCCGGTCGATGCGGTTCCCCGGAATCATTTCGAGTGAAACCGAACCGGGTGGCGGAACTACGGACTACGCAGTTGATTTCTATTACAAGGCAGTTGAAGGAAAGACGGCGAACTGTTTTGTGACGGAAGATACGACTTTGCCATTCATGTATATGCCGGATGCAATCAATGTGTTGTGGGAATTAGCGAATGCGAATCCCGACAAGCTCACCACGCGAACATACAACGTAACGGCATTTAGCGCGTCAGCGAAAGAATTCGAGGAAGCGATCCGGAAGTTGGTGTTAACTTTCAAAGTGACGTACGAGGCGGATTACCGTCAAGCGATTGCGGATAGTTGGCCGAAGTCGTTGGATGATTCGCTAGCCCATAAGGATTGGGGCTGGAAGCCGAAATTCGATTTGGCGAAGATGTCAGTCGATATGATAAAGAATTTGCGGTTGCGACTAACGCACAACGGGGATTAAAAAAGCAGGGGACAGGGAACGGGGAACAGGGGACGGGAAAAGAAAAGGATAAAAGAAAGGCGGACGACTTCGTCCGTCTTTTTTATTGGATGGGGTAAATTGCTTGAAATTTTGAAAATATTGATTTATCATAATGACTAACGACTAACATGTACAAACGAGGTTGCTATGAACACGCTAATGAAGAAGTATTCTCCACTCAATTACATTCTCTTTACTTCCGTTTTTCTTTTCGCGTTAGTATCAACACCCGCATTCAGTCAGGGGTGGCAATGGCAGAACCCAAAGCCAACCGGACATATCCTGAATGATGTACAATTTATCAATACGAGCACCGGTTGGGCGGTGGGGCAGTATGGCACAATTCTGCATACGACAGATGGTGGTACTAATTGGATAGTGCAAAATTCCGGTACAACACTATGGTTGGAGGACCTCACATTCCTTGATGAAAATAACGGGTGGGTTGTTGGCGATACGATTCTACATACAA
>CAZPUW010000129.1:0-7534 GCA_964589795.1 uncultured bacterium | reverse complement strand
CAGAGAGTGTCGTCAAAATAGGAATTCGGAAACGCTGGCATAATTGACCCAACAGCATCTCATCCGCGTGTGCTTTCCCACCTAACGGGGTATTTATCACCAGTGCAATTTTTCCATTTTTTATTTCATTTGAAATATCAGGAGTACCTTCGCCAATCTTATGAATGATGCGTGCAGAGACACCCACTTTTCGCATCGCTTCCACCGTTCCTTGCGAACCACAGATATCAAATCCTAATTGTGCAAGCCGTGAGCCGATATACGCGGCCTTGTCGTGATCGCGTATATTAACGGTAATGTAAACAGAGCCACCTTTTGGTAAGGGACTTCCCACTGCACGACGCGACTTGAGAAATGCCTCGGCAAAATCTTTTCCAATGCCCATAACTTCACCGGTTGAACGCATCTCGGGGCCGGGAAAGATATTTACCCCAAGAAAACGATCGAACGGAAAAACCACTTCTTTTACTGCAACATGATTTTGTTGGTCCCAAGCCGGCAAATCGAGTGGAATGGATTCTCCTAATGCGACGCGGGTTGCGAGCTGTGCCCACAAAACACCAGTTGCTTTTGATACGAACGGAATTGTCCTTGATGCGCGGGGATTGACTTCAAGGATGTATAACACATTATCGCGCAAAGCGAATTGAAGATTAGCCAAGCCGATGACGTTTAATTCCCGGCAGATTTTTTCTGTTTGCTCGATAATCAGTGCCCGTGTTTCCGGTGTTAGTGCATACGGCGGAAGCACCGCAGCACTATCGCCACTATGTACGCCGGCTTCTTCGATATGTTGCATCAATCCCGCGATAACGCTTCGATTGCCGTCGGAAAGGACATCGACGTCGAATTCGTAAGCATCGTCGAGAAATCTGTCCAATAAAATCGCAGTACCCGGCGCGCTGCGTACTGCTTCATCGACATATTTAATCAGGCGTGATTCTTCGAATACTATTTCCATACCACGACCGCCCAGAACATAGCTCGGCCTAACTAATAATGGATAACCGATTCGTGCTGAAATATCCAACGCTTCATGAACAGTACGGGCGATTCCCCATTCCGGAACATTCAATTGAAGTTTTTCCGCGACTTCACCAAACCGTTCGCGATCTTCCGCGCGGTCGATCGAATCGACAGTAGTACCGAATATTGTATATCCGGCATCACGAATCCCGCGTGCGAGTTTTAACGGCGTCTGACCGCCAAATTGGACAAATACCCCTTTTGGCTTTTCTCGATCCAAAATACCTAAGACATCTTCCAAGGTAAGCGGTTCGATATATAATCGATCGGCGACATCGTAATCGGTTGACACAGTCTCCGGATTCGAATTTATCATGACCGCCCGGCGACCACTGGCACGAATCGCTTGCAAAGCATGAACACAACAGTAGTCAAATTCGATTCCCTGCCCGATACGGTTGGGGCCGCCACCAATAACAACAATGGTTTCGGTGTTGACAAATTCCGCTTCATTTTCCGAATCATAGGTACCGTAAAAGTAAGGTGTTTGAGCTTCAAATTCTCCCGCACAGGTGTCGATTACTTTGTACGCCGGTTGAATATTATGACGAATACGTAGATCCCTGATATCACGCTCGGTCACCCCATTCGCAACCGCGAGTTGCTTGTCAGAAAAACCGTATTTCTTTGCTTGCAGTAAAATTCCTGTATCTTCGTTGTTATCGATGTTTGATTTAAATAATTCGGTTATCGCGATATTGGAACGCTCCTGTTCCAATAATTCCACGAACCTATCGAGAAACCATGGGTCGATTTTACTTGCTTGATGTACTTGTTGGACAGTCGCTCCCAATTCAAGTGCAGTTCGGATAAACAACAATGATTCCGGGCGAGGAGTAGAAAGGCGTTTGAGAATCCATTCTATCCAATCGGGACGCTCGTGCATCGGGATATTGCGTGGTACTATCGAATCGAAACCGTCGCCACCCCAACCGGTACGCCCCTCTTCCAAACCGCGAAACGCTTTTTGAAACGCTTCATGGAAAGTCCGACCTACCGCCATAGTTTCGCCGACCGATTTCATTTGGGTGCCAAGCCGCCGCTCAACACCGGGAAATTTTTCAAAAGACCACCGCGGTGCCTTTACAACTACATAGTCAAGAACCGGTTCGAACGCGGCGCTACTTTTTCCGGTGATTTCATTTGGAATCTCATCGAGCGTTAATCCCACTGCCAACTGAGCAGCAATTTTCGCAATCGGGAATCCGGTGGCTTTCGATGCAAGCGCACTCGACCGCGATACCCGTGGATTCATTTCCACTACGACCATTCTTCCGGTTTTCGGATTGACCGCAAATTGAATATTGGAACCACCACATTCAACACCGACGGCTCGAATGACGGCGAGGGCGGCATTTCGCATCCGTTGATATTCGGGGTCGCTTAACGTCATTTGGGGAGCGACGGTAAAACTGTCACCCGTATGCACGCCAAGTGGGTCGATATTTTCAATAGAACAGACGACTAATGCATTATCCGCCGAATCACGCATAACTTCGAGTTCAAATTCTTTCCATCCAAACAGCGATTCTTCTAATAGGATTTCACTAACCGGTGTGACGGCAAGACCCCATCGTACTGCTTCTTCCACTTCCGTCCGATTTTGAATAACCGCGCCACCGATGCCACCCAAAGTGAAACTTGGGCGAATGATTAACGGTACACCGTTTTTTTCTACCCATTGCATCGCTTCAGGAACACTTCTGACAGTTGCTCCCGCTGCAACATCGAGATCTACCGCGAGCATTCGTTCGCGAAATCGATTTCGGTCTTCTGCTATCGCTATCGATTCGCGGGTGGCACCGATTAATTCCACACCGAATTTTTCCAGAATCCCTGTATCGGAAAGTGTCATTGCGAGATTGAGCGCGGTTTGCCCACCGAGTGTCGCAAGAATGGCTTCGGGACGCTCGATTTCAATAATCACGATTAACGATTCGATATCGAGTGGTTCCACGTAGGTTCTATCGGCCAAGCCGGGGTCGGTCATCACAGTGGCGGGATTCGAATTGACGAGGATGACTTCAAAGCCGAGACGCTTTAATGCTTTGACTCCTTGCGAACCGGAATAATCGAATTCACATGCCTGTCCGATTACAATCGGACCCGCTCCGATGATGAGTATTTTTTTTATGTCAGTTCGTAACGGCATGTTGTCTCAGTTTTATTGTTGGATGAGCTGTTGAAAACGATCGAACAAATGATTCGAATCACGCGGCCCGGGAGCCGCTTCCGGATGGAATTGAACAGCAAACGCATTCTTCGAGTGGACTTGAAATCCTTCCAATGTAGAATCATACAGGTTCCAATGGGTTATTTCCGCGGTATCGGGTAATGAAGACGGATCGACTGCGAAACCGTGATTTTGAGAAGTGATTTCTATACGACCGGTTGTCAAATCACGCACTGGATGATTTGCACCATGGTGACCGAACGGGAGTTTAAATGTTGTCGCTCCCAATGCGCGTCCGAGCAATTGGTGTCCAAGACAGATCCCGAAAATTGGGAGCTGACTCAATAGTTTCTGAATTTCGTTTACAACAGTGGGAAGTGTCGCCGGGTCACCGGGACCATTCGAAAGGAGGATGCCGGATGGGTTATAGGATGAGACCCACTCCGATGAAGTGTCCCACGGCACGACTACTACACGAAAACCACGGTGGACAAGGTGCCGTAGTGTATTCCTTTTTACTCCGAAATCATATACGACTATCGGTTTTGTTTGTAACGAACGCTCCGGTTTACCAAAAAACTCTTCCGAAAGTGGTTCTGACCACTCATAACTTCGGTCACATGAAACCTTACTGACCCATTCAGAACCTTCCATCCGTGGAGAACCCGATAAGATACGATTTGCCTCTTCGAGGGCGACATCTCCAATACATACAACCGACCGCATCGAACCTGCTTGTCTAATAAAGCGGGTGATTGCACGGGTATCGACCCCGACCAATGCAGGAATCCCATTAGAATTGAGCCAATCGTTTAGTTCGACTTCCATCCGAAAATTTGAACCGTGTCGGCATAATTCGCGGATAACGATTGCACCCGGATAACCCTTTTCCGATTCTGCGTCTTGAGTACTTATTCCATAGTTGCCGATATGCGGGGAAGTCATTACAACGATTTGACCTGCATACGAAGGATCGCTAAAAATTTCAAGATAGCCAGACGCGGCAGTATTGAATACAGCTTCCCCGCAATAGACTCCCGGTCTACCAACGCCTACCCCTTTGAAACAAATGCCATCTTCGAAGAGTAAAAAACCGGTTTGTCGCAAATCTGCCTCTAATTCAATTTATTCTTTTGTTGTGTAAACATGGTTAGTAATACATGACCGCGTTGCTAAAAAAACTTTGCGTAAAACTTCTTTCGAACTCATCTTCGCAATATACAATCACCATTCAACGTTCGAATTTTATGCATGAGAAACGTATTTTTAGTGAGATACCCTTAAAAGCGTTGTTACATTTCTCGTTTTTTGTAGAAGCGGTTTGTATGAAAACAAAACCAGTTTAGCACAGAACTCGACTTAAGATAATTCCTTTGTATTATCTACGTTATAAGTTAAGTAAATGTATGAATACCGGATTTGGCAACAGAATACCACAAGATTTCGGGTAATTAAGTTGTTTTGATTGGAAATTTCAAATTTAGGGTTCAGATTATTGTGCTACATATACAAAAATTCATATCCTTTCAAGTAAATCTTTTAGGTCTCTAAATGGCTCTATTGATTAAGAACTTGTTTCGCGACGAAGTTTGTCATTCGGGAGGTGTTATGAATCGCTACTTTTATTCTGCTTGCAAGGCGGTTCTCTTAATGGCTCTGACGATTGCTGGTAATACAACGGTAAACGGAGCAACACAATCGTCTTCGACAAATCAAGAAATTACGACGCTCACCGAACGGTATGTACGCAACGAACCGTTATCTACACAAGAGAAAATTCAGGTCGACCAATACCTAAGGACTCATCCCGGTATGCTTCCCCATGCGCCGAATCCACCTCGTACGATGGAACTTGACTCAACCGGAGGGCCGGATGGTTTTGGGTATCGCTTTATCGATTCAAATTCGCCGGGCGGACCCACTTTCAATTGGATCGATATTACCAGTACCGGCACCAATTTAGGCGTTTCAGGTGATGACGCCGCCGCACAAGTTCCGTTGGGAACATTTAGCTTTCCATTCTATGGAACCACGGTAAATCAATCGCTTGGTCTTTATGCAGCAACCAATGGTCAAATTTCCATCGGTATTTCAAATTCGTATTATGGAAACTCAAGTTTACCAACATCTAATTTATCGGCAATGGGGATTTGTCCGTGGTGGGCGGATATGTATGTCACTTCTCCCGAAGGAGTTTATTACCAAGATATGGGGGATGGTCGGTTAGTCATAGAATTTATACTCCATGGTTTTTCTTCTACAAGTTACTTGGCAACATTTGAAGCAGTTCTATATTCAGACGGCAGGATTCTGTTTCAGTATAACAGTGTTTCAAATCCCGACCTGAGTTATCTACCCACCGTTGGTATTCAGGGAGCAACGGCTGGATCCAATTACTTAGCGTATATCCAGAACACCCGATTGACAGCAGGGACGCTTTACCCGGCCGCCAACACAGCGATTTTATTTTATACCCTCGGCGAAGCAGCAAACCCAGTGCCGTTAGATTCCAGTAACAGCGTTCCAATTAATGTGACTATGCAGTGGTCAACGGTTTTATCCGCAGTCGGGTACAATGTTCTGTTCGGCACCACAAATCCACCAACTACTGAAATCACCCACCACATTACGACTCCGAGTTGCATCCCCCCGACTTTATCCTCCTCGACAACTTACTTTTGGCAGGTAATTGCACTCGCTGACACATCCGGTACGACGACCACCACGGGACCGGTATGGACATTTACTACCGGTACCGGTACCGCACCAAACGCACCAAGTAATGCGATTATCGACTCGGTAACCGATGCGACGACTACTTCACTGCATTTGCATTGGACAAGCAATTCCAGCGGAACGGAGAGCGGATTTTATATCGACCGTTCCACCAACGGTATCAACTTTAACCGATATGATTCAGTCGGCATGGGAATCACACAGTATTTGAATACTGGCTTGAATGTTAACACACGGTATTGGTATCGAGTGTATTCGTATAATTCCAATGCAACTTCGGCAAACTTCGCGTCTGCAAACGCCTTTACCTTGGCTAATATTCCGGGCGCCCCCTCGTTGAGTGGTGCGGGGATGCATAGCAATTCACTTAGTTTTCCCACAACGAGTAATCCCGTATACACGCAATATGCGATACAAGAGCCAGATAGTGGGTTGTTTGTCCAACCGAGTGGTTTTCTCGGTTTTACACCGAGTTGGCAAACACTGGGACAATGGGGTATTGCTGTAACCGTGCGCGGATTGACCACTACTTCGTTGTATAGATTTAATTTGGAGGCGCGAAACGGCGCAAATGTCCCGACTCCATTTGGTGCCTCCGATACCATCAGTACGAATTCGGGATTAAGTGGAACGAAAACTATCGGTGGTAATAATCCCGATTTTGTAACAATCCAAACGGCTATCGACGCCGCTAATCAAGGTGTCGGAGTATCCGGTGTGACTTTCCTAATACGCGGTGGGGTCTATAACGAGAATCCTGATTCGATTACCGATGGCGCGTTATCGAGTGCAACCAATCCTATTTTGTTTAAACCGGCAGACACGCTTAGTGTAACAATCAATGTAACCGGTACCGCTCAATACCCTTACGCTTATAAGTTCTACAATGCCGACTATATCACATTTGACGGTGGGTTACCCCAATATCCCGATCGTCGGTTTATTACTGTGAACGCTGTCGGTACTTTCGGTACACAAGGATTTTGTTTCTCGAACGGCAGCGATTTCTGTTGTGTGAAAAATTGTGTGATAACAGTACCAGGCAATATAGCAAATACGAGTTATAATACTATTCGAGCAAACAACAGCTTAGCGCAAACTCCCGCTACTGTTTGTAATTCGGATTCGATTATCAATAATCGTTTAACGGGCGGTTACTATTCCGTGTATCTTTATGGAATTTATCCGAATCAAACCGCGTGGAGCAACTGGTACATCGCCGGTAATCAAATTGTAGATTTTTACTATATGGGAGTTTATACGGCATACGTGTCGAATGCCGTTATAAAGAATAACGAAATATATCGAACAAGCGCCGGGTTAACGACGGTGTATGGAATTTATAGCACAACGACGATAAATGTGAATAATGTTTTCGATGGCAACTGGATACACGATTTGTCATCGACGGCGACCGGCACGATATATGGGATGTATATGTTTAGCGGGCCGAACAAATTAATTTCTAATAACATGATAAACATCGATCCCAATACGAGTGGAACGGTATATGGTATTTACCTCGGGTCCGATCAATCAAATTTAATTAACAACACCGTGCGAATTGGCGGAGTGTCCGGGTCTGTCAGCGCAAACTCG